>JAFMJU010000551.1 GCA_017853285.1 Gemmataceae bacterium | reverse complement strand
CCGCCTGCGTTAGGGTGTAGCTGAAGGTGTAGGTCCAGGCCTCGTTGGGATCCATGATCCCGTCATCCCCGGTGTCACCTCCCGTGTAGGTGGGGCTGGTGACACCATAGGCTTCCACCTGATCAATCACCTCAATATTGGTCAGGCTGATATTGCCAGGATTGCTTACGGTGATCCGGTAGTTCAGCACATCCCCGGCACGGTCTGCCAGCGCATTCCCGTTCCCGCCGGTGACATTGAGGAACAGCTTGTCGATTTGCATGTCGAGATTGTGGACAAGCAGCACGGTTTCGGCATCGCGCACCGGCCCGAACTCATTGGCGGTGGCCGTGGCGATATTGTCTAGATAGCCATCCCCGCCCCCCCGATTATTCAGGTCGGCCTGGGTCAACAGGTAGCTGTAGTTGTAGATCCACTGCTCCCCCACATCCAGGATGTTGTTCCCGTTGGTGTCCCCGGTGGAATAGGCGGGGCTGGTGGAAGCATAAGCCTCCACCTGGTCACTTACTTGAATGTTCGTGAGCGGTACATTCCCAAGATTGGTCAACACGATCCGATAGTTGACGACATCTCCGGCATGGTCGGCGACCAGGTTGCCGTTCCCGCCGGTGGTGCCCAGGTAAACCTTGTCAATCGACATGTCCGGGCTGAAATTTTGGTTGCCAAAGTCGATGCTGGTGTAGTTGTAGGTGATCTCATCCACCACAAGCGGCCCCCAAACCCCGTACGCGTTGGGGTAGTTGGTGTCGGCGGGGGCGGGATAGGTCTGGTTCCACCCAGCCTGGGCGACCTCCTTCACAAAGTAGGTGCCGCGGACCACGGGGACAAATTGGTACGCACCGCCATTCGTGGTGATGGTGGTATCTACCAGGGAGTCACCGGGGTCAAAAACACCATCGGCGTTCGAGTCCGCATACAAATCAATCGTCCATCCATCCAGCAGCGCCTCACCGGTATCTCGCACGCCATTCGCATTCTGGTCGTTCCATTTGACCCCGCTGATCGATCCCTCCACCACAACCCCAGGCATCAACTGCACCGCGTTGCTGGGCGTCACCCAGATCACACCCCCGTTGGCCCTTCCATCAATCTTGGTTTGCAAACTGCCACCGGTGAAACCCGAGGCTCCCAGGGGGGCTAGAAGTGGGTTGCCGCCGGAATCCTGCCCGCGGATGACTTGATCTGGAAGGGCAAGTCGCTGACCCCAGTAAATCACCGCGTCGGATGAACCGGCGATAAATTGAACTTTTGCGACCCGATCGAGGCTGCCGGTGCCTGAGGTGCTGATGTCCACCTGGATGACATTGGCCCCGGTTGTCGAAAAGGCGGTTATTTCCGCACCCGCCTGCTCCGGGTAGTTGGAATCTGTCACAGTGGCCATGTCAACAACTGGAACCGCCGATCCAAAGGCTGTGCTGTTTGGCTGAATGCTTCGGGTGTAGGTATCCAGGTACACGAATCCGCCGGCATTGGTGTTTTGCTGGTAGGTGTTCAGGTTGATGAAAAAGCCGTAATTCTGTCCGGCCACCAGGTTGGTGAACTTGGCGGCATAAGGCACGGTATCTCCTTCCAGATACCGGGCCTGGTTCATGTTTGCCTGCCCGTTGGCCCATTTTTGGGTGAGGGTCTCCCACTGGTTCAGCGTCACCGCCGGGTTGCCGTCGGTGAAGGTGGTGTTCGCCCGTTCGTCATCCCCCGTGCCAAAGGTCATGTCCGGCCCGTTCCCCAGCGCCGTCAACACAAAGGTCTCACCCAGCGAGTCGTCCGGGTTCACATACCAGCTCGTCTGGATCACGCCATTCACCGCGTGGTCCAGGTCCTCCTCGCTCCCATCGGTCACGCGCCAGGGTAGGTGCCCCTGGCCCCCGTTGTTGCCGTTGACATGCAGCACCTGGAATTCCACGGTCGAGCCGGGCGCGAAGTCCTGGGCGGTGATGAGGGCGGTGTCACCGGGCATGTAATCCGGCAGGTCGGTGAACACGCTGGCTGTCGGCGTGGTGCGGGCCTCCAGGGTCTCCAGCAGCAGGGCCCCTCGCCTGGCTTTCCTGCTGCCACTGCCCGTCTTCGATCCGCGCGTCCGGTTGGCCGACTGCTTGCCGAAAAACCTTGAAAATGTGAACATGTCAACTCTCCATGTCGCAAAAATTGGAAATACTTCGGCTTCAACCGGCTACGACCGGGCCGGACGCTGTTCCTATGCGATGGGAGGTGTGCACCTTTCACCCGGCCATGCCCTGTTCGCCTTGGCCAAAATCGGCAAACGCAGTGCTGGCCTGCCTTTACGGTGCAAGAAAAAAATCGGCTCGCTTGGCTGCTGGGCGTTGTCATCCTGCCGCCCGGCCTTTTGTTCCGCCTGTTCTGAAAGATTAGCCTCGCAGCCGGCCTAGGATGGGGTACAACCCGCTTCAACACCTGCGTCAGGAAGGAATCCCCATGCTCGCCACCTTCACCGGATTTTTGTCAGCCGGCAAAAAGATCACCCAGGTGGGAAGCTATTTTCGCCGTCGCCCGGGACGGATCCCCGGCGCGGGCCGAAACCATCGTTTGGCGCTTGAAATCCTCGAAGACCGCGCTGTCCCGGCCGTCGCCTCATGGGTTCCCGATGAGATCCTCGTCAGCTTCCGCCCGGGAACCGCCGATGTCGCCAAGGGCAGGCCCGGGCCCAGGCCCATGGCGACACC
>JAFMJU010000061.1 GCA_017853285.1 Gemmataceae bacterium | reverse complement strand
TGCTTTGGGTATTGGGCTCTAAACGAAAAGGCCCCAAAGGAAATCGCTCAATACCAGGGACCATTCCGTGGAACGCCCCCGGATGGTGGACCTAAAGTCCATGGTGGACAAAATCGATCTGGCCCCCACCGGGACATTGAGGGTCGAGGCAAACACCTCCGATGGCGGAACGGCCCGTCCCGAGGAAATATTCGAACTACTGGGCCTGGGAAATTGGCCCGGAGACACACCGCTCATCAGGGTCCGCGTGGACCTTGCGGATGAAACCACGGATACCCGCGTGCAATCCGCGCGAGAAAGATTGGGAGTTGGACGAAAATGAAAAAGGAAATGCTGATCAATGTGATGCAACCGGAGGAATGCCGGATCGCCATCCTTGAAAACGGGGTGCTTGAGGAGCTCTATATCGAAAGGGCGAGCCAGGAGAACTTCGTCGGGAACATCTACAAGGGAAGAATCGTAAATATCGAGCCAAGCATCCAGGCCGCATTTGTCGATTTCGGTGTCGGCAGGAACGGATTTTTGCACATTTCAGATGTTGAACCAGCATATTATCGCCATCTTGATCCGGAAGGATCGAAATACGACACCGGGGATGACGATTCCCGGGGCGAATCAGGATCCGGCAATCGGGGCCCAAGCCGTCCGGAATCGGGTTCGTCCGGCAAGGGCAGGGACAGGGGGCCCCGTTCCGGAAGCCGTGGTCCAAGGAACACCGAACGCGACCAGGAAAGAAAAAAGCAGCTCTATCAGGACCTCGCCAGCGACCTTGACTCGCTCGCCGGTGGCGGGGAATCGGGGGGTGAATCGCCCGCTGAAAGCCCGACGAATCCGGTGGACGAGACAAGCTCTACGGCCCGCGATGGAGGAAACGGCAGGCGTCGCGGGGGACGCGGCACCCGTGGAAGGCGTGCAATCCTTGATTCGGATAGCGGTCAGGAATCAGGCCGTCGTGAAAATGATGGTGAAAACAAGGGGCCCTCGCAAGAGCCGGATGCCCCCCCTTCCCCATTCATGGGTTCAACCGAACACCGCACCTCCAAACCGGAGGAGGATGATTTCGACGATTTGGTATTCACCCCCAAACGCCCCGCGGGAACGGGCGAAACAGCCTCGGCAGAGCCATCTGGTGAAAAAGAGAGGGACACCCCACAGGTTAAGGCCGTCTCAAAGGTCACCGTTGTGGAGCAACCTGCCCCTTTGGCCATTCAAGTGGAGGATGATGATCTCGTATTCACCCAAAAACAGACGGGATCCCAGCAATCTTCCTCGTCCGTTTCCGAACCTGTTCTGGCCCCGAAAGCGCAGATTGGAGTCAGTCCCAAGGTGATCCAAGTTGAGATACCCTCCGGATCCACCCCGGCTGGCGAGGATTCCGAAACAGACAACCTCGTCTTCCAATCCAAGCCCGCCTACTCCCCATCCCGTGAAGAAAACAGTCCCACGGGGGCTGAAGAATCCCACGGGCGGGAAAGGCCCGTCCTCGCTCAACAAATCGAAGGAAGCCGGCCGGAAAGGGAGTTCCGGGGACGCGGTGACCGCCCCGGACGGGATTCGGGCGATGGTTCCAGCCGGGATTTCGGACGCGGGGATTCCCGTCAAAGGCCCAGGCGGGCCGGACGTGATTCGGGCAGGGTCGGAGGCGGGGAAAAACCCAAGCCCCCCATTCAGGACGTTTTCAAACGCGGCCAAGAAGTCATTGTCCAGGTGATCAAGGAAGGGATTGGAAACAAGGGGCCAACTCTTTCCACCTACATTTCCATCGCCGGCCGCTACCTGGTGCTGATGCCGGGGATGAACCGGATAGGCGTTTCCCGCAAGATCCTCGACGATGACCACCGCAGGAAGAGCAAGGAAATCTTCAACGATCTCCGCCCGCCCAAAGGTCTTGGATTCATCATCAGGACCGCGGGCGTTGGAAAATCGAAAATGGAACTCCAGCGCGACTTGGCCTACCTTTCCCGCCTGTGGCAGGTGGTCGCCCGCCGGGTAAAAAAAGTCAAATCTCCCGCCGAGGTCTTCCAGGAATCAGACATAATCACCCGAACCATCCGTGACACCTTCACCACGGATATCGAGTCTATCTGGGTGGATGACCGAGCGGCTTTTGAGCACGCCCAGGAGTTCATGCACTTTGTCATGCCCAAGTATGCCGACCGCATCAAATTCCACGAGGGTCGGGACCCCATATTCCACAAGTTTGGCATCGAGGATGAAATCACCAAGATGCACCAAAAGAAGGTGCCCCTGCCCAATGGCGGTTCGATCATCATCGAGCAAACCGAGGCCTTGGTCGCCATCGATGTGAACAGCGGCAATTTCCGAACGGACGGAAACAATTCGGAGGAAACCGCCTACCAGATGAATCTTGCCGCGGCCAAGGAAATTGGTCGGCAACTTCGTCTTCGCGATTTGGGTGGGGTGATCATCAACGACTTCATCGATATGCGGGAGGAGAAGCACCGTCGGGGAGTTGAAAAGGCCATGCGGGAAGCCGTTCGCCGCGACCGGGCCCGAACCAAAGTTCTCCGGATTTCCGCATTTGGACTGATAGAAATGACCCGGCAAAGGATTCGCCCGTCGCTGAAGCGAAGCCTGTTCACCGATTGCCCAGCCTGCAGGTCGATGGGATATGTGAAAACCGTTGAAAGCATGAGCCTGGAAGTGCTTAGACTCCTCCAGTTGGCCACTTGCAAAGAAACGGTCAGGCACGTCCTGCTTCGCCTTCCGAATGGTGTCGCAGAATACCTTCTGAACCGAAAAAGGAAAGAATTGCACCGACTGGAAGAGCTGGGCAGCATGAATATCGAGATTTTGGGTGTTCAGGCCACCAATCCGGAATTCATCGAAATTACCGCATTTGACCAGAACCGCAACGAAGTCCGCATTTTGCCACCACCCGCCGAAACCACTCCACCGAGGCAGTTTAGGCGTTAGCCCCATTTTACCAAAGCCAACCAAAATCCCCTTGTTCGCCAAATCGTGAGCAAGGGGATTCTTCCTTTTAAGCCTCCCCCTTGACTCCGGGAAACCGGGTTATTATCGCCTGCCGGTAATTCAAGTCTTTCTTGGAAGGCTGGTAACCAACCCTGACGCAGGTGGTTCCGCCCTACCGGAAGCAGAGGAATGACCGGTGGTTTTCAAACGGCTTTTCCCTTCAGCAATTTTGGCGGTTTTCCTAACCGGAAACATCGCGCTGAATGGTCACAGCCAATCCTTGACCGCCCCGGAAATAACCCAAGGAAATCTGCCACAGACAAGAACGACTCCTCCAGCAGGGGAAATCGCCACCCCTGATTACCCTGTCCGATTTGCCCGGAACATTCCCGGGGAATCCAAGCCGATCATTTTTGAAGCCGATCACATTTCACTTTGGTCAGAAGGCGATTTCACATTTCTGGTGCTGAAAGGCCAAACCATGGTCCAGTTGGGGGTGGTCCAACTTAGGGCCACCTCCGCAGTCGCATCGGTGAATCTCAAGGAATACAAGAACAGTGGCATTTGGAAAGTCCGTATCCATGCTGAAGACCTGTTTTTGGATACCAGCTCGGAATCGAAACAGGCATCCTTGGGCTTTTTTGAACTTTCGACCCGGGGAGAGTTCCGATATCGCTCCAACAACAAGGTGAACCGCCAACCACTGGAGGAAGATCCCAGTTTTTTGCGCGCCAAGGCAGAACTGACAAAGGAAACCAAGAAAAAATCCCACACGGCCCGCAAACCCCTCAGCCCCCAACAGACGATTCCCACAGAAAGTCCGGCTTCATCCCCCATTCCAACGATACTCCCCAGTCCGCTGATCCAAACCCAGGCCACGCAAACGATACCCCTGCCTGCACAAACCATACCCGGAATCCAGCTTCCTCCCGCAGGGCAAGGTGAAACGTTACTGCCACCAAGGCTGGAGGCGTTACCGGGAATGGACCAGCAGCCCTATTTTGAAAGCACGGCCCCGCTCCGCCAATTCTCATTGACCCCCCGCACCAGTGAGGGGTTCAATTTTTCGTTTGGTCCAAGGTCTGGAAATGAGCAGGCACTTCTGGTGACAGGTGGGGTGATCCTAAGTGTCCGGGATGTCCAAGGGATCGGACTGTTGGATATGGAGGCCGACCGCGTGGTCCTCTGGACCAAGGGCGCCAACATCCAGGAAATGATGGAAAACCTTAAGTCCAACAAGGGTGAAGCCAGCAAAGAGCTGGAAATTTACCTTTCAGGGAATGTCGAGGTCCGGCAGATGGACCCGCCAAAAACGGCAGGCAAGCCACCCCAAACCAGGACCATCCGGGCCGACGAAGTTTTTTATGATGTGAAACGGAACACCGCGGTCGCCCTCAACGCGGAAATGCAGTTTTTCGAACCGAGGATTCCCGACCCGGTTTATGTCCGCGCGAACGAACTCCAGAGGTTATCCCTGGACAAATTTCGGGTTTATGGAGCCGAATTTTTCGCAAGCCAAACCCCTGCTGATCCCGGACTGAAACTCTTCATGGCCGAAGCCGTGATGGAACAACGCAAACGCATGCGCACGGGATTGTTCGGAAACCCTGTTCTGGACCGAACAACCGGCCAGCCGATGGAGTACACCGAGAGTTTGACCAAGGGCAACAACGCTTTCATCAAGGCCATGAATGTCCCTTTTTTCTGGCTTCCCGTTTTTCAAGGGGATGCCCGGGACCCATTGGGGCCGATTGAATCCTTGAACCTCGGATACAGCCAGATTTTTGGCGGGCAATTCGGAACAAGCCTGAATGCGTATGACCTGATTGGGATGCAACCCCTTGAAAACACCAAGTGGCGGCTGGATCTGGACTACCTGACCATGCGCGGTCCCGGATTGGGGACGGATTACACCTACCTGGCCCGTGATCTTTTCGGCATGCAGGACGTGCTCAGTGGCGGCTTCCTTCTTTACGGAATGCACGACACCGGCCAAGACGTGCTCGGTGGGGGTCGAGGGCTCAATGACGGCCACCCTGATTGGCGTGGCCGGGCCTCCTGGCGTCAATTGTTCGAGACCCAAAGCGGGTTCACCGCCCAGGCAAATCTCCAACTACTGAGTGACCAGAATTACTTCGAGCAATACTGGAAAAACGAGTTCGACACCGATCCGGTGCAGTCGACCAACATCTATCTGCGCCAGGATCTTGGTTTCAACGCATCCGGTGGCATCCTGGGCCAATACCGGGTTTTGCCTTGGTATACCGATACCAACTGGCTGCCGAAGGCCGACCTTTGGATGACCGGTCAATCGTTCTTTGACCTGATCTCCTACAACTCCCAGATTGGCCTTGGTTACGGCCAACTGCAAACCAACACCGGCAATGTGGGGCTACCCCAGGTCAGTCCGACAGATGTGGAAACCGACGCAGGCAGGTTCCACTGGATGAACGAGGTTTCGGCTCCTTTCAGCCTGGGGGCTTTCCGAATCGCCCCGTATTTGAAGGGTGACCTGGCTTATTACACGGAAACCATCAACAACGGCACCGGAGAAGGAATGGGACGGGCCTGGGGTGGACCGGGTGTGCGCCTGACCGTTCCCTTCTCCGCCTTGTATCCAGATGTGACCAGCGACCTTTTCAACCTGAACGGATTGAATCACAAGGTCCAATTCGGATTGAACTACTCCTACCTTGCCACCAGCCAGCAATACACCAATTTCGGCCAATTTGACCGGTTGAACGACGATGCAACGAACCAGGCCATCCAGCAAATCAGACCCCTGCTGCCAACCTACAATCCCCAATATGGCGCGATCCTCGCCACCTCCATGCTTTATGACCCCCAAACCTACGCTATCCGCCGCGGCATAGACACCCGTTTTGACACACTGAACGACGTTCAATCCTTCCAAATGGATATCCGTCAACGGCTCCAGACAAAGCGCGGTTTCCCGGGAAACCAGCATGTGGTGGATTGGATGATCTTTGATGTCTCAGCCTACGCCTTCCCTGATTCCAGCCAGAACTTCGGGTCGAACTGGGCTTTCATGGAATACAACTACATCTGGAACATCGGTGACCGAACCACGCTGGTCTCGAACGGCTGGCTGGACCCGATTGACAACGGGGCCCGGACGTTTCAGGTCGGTGGTTATTACAACCGTTCAGACCGGACCTCCCTTTACCTTGGATACAGGGAGATCTTCCCGGTCGAAAGCCGCCCATTAACCGCGGGATTCACTTATATTTTCAGCCCAAAATACGCGATTTCGGCCTTCACCAGCTACGACTTCGGCACACAGATGTCACTTGCAAACTCGGTTGTTTTCAGCAGGACAGGAACCGACCTGCAAGTGAACCTGGGATTCACCTACAACGCGATGCAGAACAATTTCGGTTTTGTCTTTGAAATTCTGCCCCGTGTGGTCGCAAGCGCAGTCCGTGGCGGCCTGGGAGTTTCCCCTGGCCTGGTGAGCGGGTACTAAAGGGATGGCCAATCAGCCCCAACCGACACCCTCCAGACACTGGAAACACAAATTTGCCTGTGCCTTTCGGGGGCTCAAAGCCGGAATCCGTGGGCACTCCAGTTTCAGCGTGCACTTTTTCGCCGCGATGGCCGTCCTGCTTGGAGCGGCTTGCCTCGATTGCCAACCGATTGAATGGGCCATACTCTGCCTTTGCATCACCCTGGTCATTGGTTTTGAACTGGCGAACAGCACCATTGAGATACTGGTCCGGTGTCTTCCCGAGGAGGAAAGGCCGAGATTTTATCCAGCTCTGGATGCCGGAGCCGGAACCGTCCTCTTCGTATCGTTTGGCGCAAGCGTGATCGGAATCCTGGTGCTTTTGCCAAAAATCTTGGTCCCGGCTGGTTGACCCCGAACCATTTTCATTCGGAGACGTCGATGAGTGCACAAAAGGCGATTCACTGGATCGAATCCAATCAGGAATCCATTTTTCAATCCCTCTCCGAACTTGTCGCGATTCAAAGCATCTCGACCGACGGGGATCACGATCGTGAAATTCAAGGCTGCGCTGAAGCGGTCCGTAACCAGATGAATCGGGCGGGTTTCCCGAAAACAGAAATCTTGGAGTTGGCAGGGGCGTACCCATATGTGTTCAGGGAAATTCCAGCCCCGCCGGGGGCCCCTACCCTCCTGATGCTTTCCCACTACGATGTCCAACCCCTGAATTATCTCGACCAGTGGTTGAGTGAACCATGGAAGTTGACGAGGCGGGAAGGAAGGCTTTTCGGGCGTGGTGCCGCTGATGACAAGGGCGGCGTCGTGGCTCAAATCGCGGCGGTCGAATCCTGGATCAAAGGTGCCGGAAAATGCCCCGTTGGCATCAAGTTGCTGGTGGAGGGGGAGGAGGAGATCGGCTCCAAAAACTTGCTGAAACTAATCCAAGCAAACCCGACCCGATTCCAGGCTGACGCCTTGGTGGTATGTGACACCGAAAACCTGGCGGTTAACCTACCATGCATCACCTACTCCCTGCGGGGGGTTGTCACACTAAAGGTCACAGTCCACAGCGCCACTTTTCCTTCCCACAGTGGAATGGTAGGGGGAACCTTGGCGGACCCCGCTTTGGGCCTTTGCCAAGTCCTTGGAAAACTTTGCTGGAACCGGGGCCCCATCCCCGTTCCAGGCCTTTATGACCATGTTCGGCAATTGACATCCGAGGAAAAGGAAGCCTGTCGCAGGGCACCAGTTGACGAGCAGGCATGGCGCAAGGACCTTGGTGTCATTCCTGGCGTCTCCCTGGCCATGGAAACCGGGAAAACAATCGCCGAACAAACCTGGAGGCGCCCCTCCATTTCCGCCATAGCCCTTGAGGCAAGTTCTCTCCGCGGGGCTAGCAACCAGGTGTTACCAAAAGCCGAGGCGGTCCTCAGTTGTAGGATTGTCCCCGACCAATCCCCGGAAGCCGTGGTCGATTCGCTGACCAGGTTCCTGACCCAATCGCCCCCCTGGGGAATGCGGGTCGAAGTGGAATCCCTGGGCCCCCCTGTCAAATGGTGGATCACCAAGCCCGAAGGCCCCGGCTTCAAAGCCGCCATGGATTCCCTGCGGCTGGGATTTGGGGCAGAACCTTTGGCTATTGGATGCGGAGGAACCATCGGATTTGTCGAACCCCTTGAGGAATTGCTGGGGGGAGTCCCATCCCTCCTTTTGGGAATTGAGGACCCACAAAGCAACGCCCACGCCCCCAATGAAAGCCTTCATGAAGGGGATTGGTATTCCCTTATCAAGTCCATGGCTCACTTATTCGAAAGATTCCCACGCAAATCCTGAGCAAACCTTGCATAGTGTACGCATGAACATTACTGTAATGTACAGGTGTTCAATTATGACACCGGTTGTGAGGGTCGCCGGCCATGGATCAAGATCCGCTCACCCCTAGGCAACAGGAAATCCTGGATTTCATCCGGGAAAAGATTGGGGAAAGGGGTTACGGACCCACCGTCCGGGAAATAGGGCACGAATTCGAAATCCGCTCCCCCAACGGGGTGATGTGCCACCTGAAAGCCCTGGAAAAAAAAGGGCTTATTGCAAGGGAAAGTTACTCCGCGCGCGCCATCCAGGTAAGGGATTTCAAGCCTGGGACAGATTTGCCCCTGCTAGGAAGTGTGGCGGCGGGACAACCAATCCAAGCAACCGCCCTGGATGAAAAACTCAACTTCAACGAACTCTTTGGCGGCAACAACCATTTCGCCCTGAAGGTTCGCGGTCATTCCATGATCGAGGACCATATAGAAGATGGGGACTTTGTGGTCATCAAAGGGCAGGAAACCGCCAGGAACGGGGAACGGGTCGTTGCCATGGTGGATGGCGAGGTGACCCTGAAAAAATTCCACAAATCCAAGGACCAAATTTCCCTTATCCCGGCCAACGAGCAACTACGCCCCATCGAGGTAAAACCAGGATCGGACATCAGGATTCTGGGCGTGCTGGTCGGTGTCATGCGCAAATGTTAGGCCCGTTCCGGGCCGTACCACCTGATCAACTGCTCCAACCTGCCACTTCCCGCAAGTACCGACAAAAAGAACTTCTGCGACATCCCGCCCAAAACCCTGTTGAAACCGAAATGATCATCTACAATACTGATGGCCTTTATCAGTGTTTCACGGCTTTGCCCAGGGGCGCCAAGCCGGGTGATCCAGCAAATGATCGGAAAAGTGAGCGCCAGCGAGGCGAATCCATCACAAATGGACATGCGATAGTGGACATTTCCCGCGAATTGACCGGCATTGATCTTGATCAGGTAATACCTTTTCAGAATACCCTCGCAATCGGCATCCCATTGAAAGCCTGTGGATTCCGCATCCTCAAATGACGCTTCAGGCATCCAACCATGCAAGCGGGGAACCTTGCCGGAGCCAGCGGAGAACCTGAGTATCGCCCCGAGACGGGCCAATGGTCCGTTTCTGGCGATTCCCCGCTTTGGTCCGTGGTCCTTGCGGGTGTGCACAGCGGCGCATTGCCTGAACAAAAGCCGCGCGAGCGGATCCGGCTTATCCACCGACCGATTTGCCCATCCCTGACACTCCACCCCAGCCTGGTCCCACAAAATGCCGGCAAGCTCCTCAAACGCTTTCGGATCGAGGGATTCAACCTGACTGACAGATTTCATCAACCCAATCCACCGCAACGATCTCACCAGGGACTTGGAAAGGGAATCAGATTCCTCAATCCCCTTCAAAATGAGGCGTTTCATCCAATCAAATTGGGCCCAGGTAGCCTTTTTGCCGCCGGAAAAAAATGGGGCAGGCACCCAGGCCCCATCCTGCTGACTACGAATCCCTTCCCTTTCGACCAATTCAGCGGCAAAAGCTTCCAATTCGGGTGTGTGGGCGGGCATTGGCCTACCCTTGTTTTCCGCGGCAGATGGGCATGCAAACCGAACACCCACAGTCCACTTCTTTCCCTGGGGGATCAAGACCCAGGGGAAAAGCCTGCAAGGTAACGGCTTGGACTGGTATCCGTGGGCCTGGTGAAGTTTGCACCGTCCAGCATCACCCAGAAAAACGCAGGCTCCATCGGGGGTGTTATTCAGGAAAAATTTTGGTGAAAACAAACCCACTTTTCTGATGGGCGCAAGGCCCCCCAAATCCGGGCCCATACCCTTGGCCAGGTTCTCCACCCGGGCCGCTTCTTCTTCCGAAAGCCGGACCTGATATTCCTTGCAACAACTTCCACAGGTGTGGCAATCCCACCGCTGGATCACGGGCAACATCGTCAAACTGACAGATGATTCATTCATTTACAATTTTGCCCGGGATTTGCTCAAAGCCATTAGGGTTTTCTTCAATTTGCTATGCCAACTTTGCCTGCGCCGGCAGGTACCAACCTACCGACATCGAAAATTGGAGAAACTCCTGTTTGCAGGGTCGGCAAGCCGGTTTTCAACCGCCCTGGGGTGTAATTTCTTAAATATGAAAAGATATCTTCGTTTTCTTCTAGAGTAACGTACCCACAGGCTCTCATTTCTTCCATTGCCCGATTCCGTTCCCAACCCTCCACCTCCATCCTATAAACAGCGCAATAAGCCCCAGTCCTGTGAATGCCGGCAAAACAATGGATCAGGATTGGATAGTTGGAGGCATCCGAAAGGAATTGGAGGTACTTTTTCAGATTTTCTTCAACCGGGGGGGAAGCGCTATCCTCACCCTGCCAATGCAAGGGTGGCAACCTGAGGTACCTGATCCCCTCCTGTTTGCACCATGCTTCCTCGCCCGCATCTGGATCAGGCTTTCCGGGCCTGTTGCTTGCACGGAAAGTGACCACCGAACGTATCCCGTGATCGTGGATGGAACGCGCCAAACCGTCGAGAGTCATTTGGCCGCTTCGGTATAAAATTCCTTCCCTGACGGTTCGAAAATGGCGCCTCTCCAACTGGGCATTCCGCGCGGCCCAAATCGGCAAAGCAGCCAAACCAACCAGGAAGGCAACCGCAAGGAACAATAAGACAGGCTTTCTGGCCATTGGAAGGATCTCTGGATGGTGTATTCCCTGAAAACTCCCAATAAACCATTCCTTGATGCCACGAAAACCCGAAAAGGCCCCGCGCTATTCCGCGGGTTGGCTTGCTTGAATCTTTGGAATTTGGCGGTTCCGGAACCAGGCCCGGAGCCTGAGCAACATTCGCTTCTCGGCCTCGAACATGTCCCTGGCGGGATAATCGGACTGCAAAGACGGCCGAAAAATCACCAGCAAAAACAATGGGAAAAACCAAAGAATGTGGGCTCCCCCCTGATCGGCTGTCCACCACTGAATTGCAGCGAGCAGCATTGCACTAAGGGCTATCAACTGACCAACATTTCGGGGATGAGGCCAGAAAATTGCGAGAAAAAACAAAATCAGGTGGATCAAAAAAACAGGCAACCTGTAGGCCCAAGCCCAGGGAACAGTATTCCAAACGCTTTCACTTCCAGGCGAAGGCTGTTTCCAAGGAAGCCAGTCTGGTGATAGCAACCAGGAATCCACCAACCCCAAGGTCATGACCACCACTAGAATCCCCACGATCACGGTCAAAAACCCCGCCAAAAAACGGTAACGTTCCCTTCCACGGTAAATACCTATCCATGCCGGAAGGATAAAAAATGGAAACAGCAATGAACCAACGGCAACACCCATCAAAATTCCCGAAGTAACGGGCTTCTTGAGAAAGAAAATCGCCCACAAAACCAGCGCCATGGGCCAAGAATCTTCCCACCGGCCAATGCCCCACTCATTGTGGGGAGTCAACAAAAAACTGTATGGCAAAACCAGGTGGCAGGCGGCCGCCGCCATCCCCGGTTGCCAATCCCCGAAATGGCGCCAAGAAACCAAAACCAGACCGATCACTATCGCCATATGGCAAAACAAGGAAAGGCCCCTCTCCGTCCACAACCGGACCTTTGACAGGGGTTCCATTGCCTTTTCGCGAATCGCCTCGTCGCCTTGGGCCCGAATCTTCTCGACAGGAAACTTGCTGATCCCGGGACTGATCGCGTTTTCCCTGGGTGGTATCAAGC
>JAFMJU010000550.1 GCA_017853285.1 Gemmataceae bacterium | reverse complement strand
GGGTCTGCGCCCCACGCGGGCCACCGACACCCCCGTTCGTCGACAGCACCAGCGACGAGTGCCTGGTGAATTCACCGGCATGGTCAGCATAGGCCTGATCTAGCGAAATGGTGTTCTGGTATGGCCCCGACCCGCCGATCGGGGCGCCTGTCAGGTACTGGTCCGCGTTGGAATGGCCGTGGACATTCCTCGCGACGGGATGGGACAGCCCAGAGTAGATGGTGATCTCGTCGCGCAGCGGGCTCAGCACATCGAGCACCTTGGTGAGCTCAAAGTCCCTCTCGCCGCCCCGGGGGAACCAGCTCCAGTCCCGCCAGGCCGGGTCCGATTTGAGCGGCAGGCCCACTCCATCCGGGTGATAGACGCTGAGGAATCGCCGCGGTGTGGCGTTGGGTGCCGGGGCGGCCCCGGCGAAAGTCTCAAACCACGGCAGGGCAAGTGAAACCCCGGCGCCGCGAAGAAACGCCCGTCGATTCAGCGGAATGGTCTTGCCGTTCATCGCCTGCTCCTCGCCTGAATGCGCGCCCATGACATCTTTCGGTTCCTTCAGGGGATGAGGTAAAAAAAATGGTGGCGATTACCCCGGGCTTCAACCCACCACCCTGCTATCCCCTGTCGATCCAGTCTGGTGGTTTCCGCCTCACTTCGCGTTGAAAAGATGGCTGCCCACGATCAGGTGGATCAGGTCGCGCAGTCCATCACCCCCTCGTCGAAATTGCCCGACCAGACTTTCCATCTCCGAACGGTCGCCGAAGCTAATAGGCCTGCCCAGCGCGTAGGCCGCCAGTTTGTGGGTCATCGCCAGGGCGAATTGATCCTGGCGTTCGGCCAATAGATAGTTCTTCAGCCCGTCCACGCCCGCCAGCGTATGGCTATTGAACAGCTCCGCCGTGGCATCCACGGGCTTCTTGTCGATCTGCGTCCGGAAGACACCCAGCGCATCGTAGTTTTCAAAGGCGATACCCCATGGATCAATCCTCGAGTGGCACGATCGACATGCCGCCTTGTCGCGGTGGTCGGCCAGCCGCTCCTTCAGCGACATCTTGAGGATTTCGGGGTTCGTCAGATCCACTTTCGGCACATCCGGCGGGGGAGGTGGCGGCGGATCATCGAGAATGCGCTTCAAAATCCACACACCCCGCTTCAGGGGATTGGAATCCTTGCCGTCGGAATTCATGGCCAGGAACGCCGCGCCGGTCAACACCCCGCCGCGATGCGCCTGTTGGCCAATCGGCACCTTGCGAAAATGCGGGCCCCGCACTCCCTCGATTCCGTAGTGCGCCGCCAGCCGTTCATTGACAACCGCGTAATCCGAATGGATGAAGTCCATGATGCTGCGGTTGTTTTTGAGCACTTCCCCAAAAAATGCGATCGGCTCTTCCTGGATCGCATCCCTCAACGGGCCGGCCGGCAAATGCGCCACGCTATTCAGCCCCTCCAGGCCCAACCACTGCCCGACAAAATGCTCCGGGAACCGGCTCGCCCGCGGGTCCCCCAGCATACGCTCCACCTGTTTCGCCAGAACTTTTGGTTCCCTTAGTTTCCCCTGCTCGGCCAACCTCAAAAGCTCCTCGTCCGGCACGCTCGACCACAAAAAAATGGCCATGCGGCTGGCCAGTTCCAGCTCGCTGATCCTGCCCGGGCTTTCCGCCGTGTCCTTCGGCGCGCGCTGGGTCAGGTACAGGAACTCGGGCGAGGACAGGGCAGTCGCAAGCACTTCGACCATCGCATCCTCAAAGGTGGGGAATTCCGGCCGATATTTCTCAAACAGGGCCATGAACCGGTCGGTTTCATCAGCCCCCACCGGCCTACGCCACACCCGCCGCAAAAACCGCCCAAGCACCTCGCGGCCATACGCGGCCTCGTCGCCCCGCTTTTCGCTTTCAAAAAAGATGGCGGTATGGGTTTTTGGCGGCCACTGCTCGTAAAACGGGGCGGTCACCTCGATCTGGTCGATCATCACCTTGAGCCGGTCCTGGCCCCCGGTCGCGTTGGAGTTGTTGCGGATGTGCAAAAACTCGTCCCGGCGCGGGAAGGTGGTGGCCAATTTCCTGAACGGATTGCGCTGGATATCGGCCAGCGGAACATGGAAATCGATGTATTCAGGCTTTTCCATGGAAGCCGTGACCGGAATATCCCGCTGGCTGATGACCTGCTTGAAGTTGGCGTCGTTGCTGGTGTGGGCGCTCAGCAGCAGGCTCAAACCGGCATATTCGTCCGGGTTCATCGTCGAGCGACCGGCACGGATGCGCACACGCATCATTCCCTCGTCGGGCAGGAACCGGTCCAGGTTCAGTTTCAGTTCCTCACCGCCGGGAAGCACCAGCACCACGGGCGAGGCGGGCGGTAATTCCCCCGCGACAGCCTCGTCCCGGGGTAACGCCTTCTCCGGGAAGAAGTACACCCCTTTGCCCGTTTCACGATGAAGCAGGTGCTTCTGGTTTCTGATCTTGGGAGTATTCGCCTCCCCGGGTTCGAAAGTCTTGGCCTTTTTCGGAGCCTTTTCCATCTCCTCCCGCATCGAGATGGAATAGGTGACAGCTTTGGGGCGCTCGCCGCTGACGGTGGCCCGTTTCAGCGCCTTCAGGGCGATCTCCCGGTACATGGCAAGCTGCACGCCGGTTATCTGGAGCAGTTCGGAGCTGTTCTGGAATCCGTCCTCGCTGGTGGTTTCCGGCGGCAGCTTTCCCGCC
>JAFMJU010000549.1 GCA_017853285.1 Gemmataceae bacterium | reverse complement strand
CCAAGGTCCCGAAACCACGGTGGACTCCATTGTCGCGCTGCGGGACGCGATCCGTCCGGAGCTGCTGAAGTCGTTCAAAGACGCCTTTTTGGGCCGCATCACCGTGGTGCCCTACTTCCCGCTGGCCGAGGAGGTGCTGCGGAAGATCATCGGCCTGAAGCTGGGCAAGGTGGCCGACCGACTGAAGGAGTCGTACCGAGCCGCGTTCGAATACGATGAGGCGGTGGTGAAGGCGATTCTCGGCCGCTGCAACGAGGCCGAGTCGGGTGCCCGCATCGTGGACAAGATCATCAACACCACGCTGCTGCCGGAGATCTCCAGGCGGTTGCTCACCACGGTCGCCGAGGGCGGCACGGTGGGCAAGGTCCGACTGGGCGCCGGCAAGGACGGCCAACTGTACGAGATCACCGTCGAGAGCACCCAGGCCGAGTGAGGCCATCCACCACCCAGGGATAACCAGCCATGCCATTCCCCGTTTGCCGCCTGACCGACATGCATGTCTGCCCCATGATGACGGGCCCGGTGCCCCATGTGGGCGGACCGATCACGGGCCCTGGCGCGCCCACCGTGCTAGCGATGGGTTTGCCTGTCTCCGTGATGGGTGACATGCTGGTTTGCGTGGGCCCTCCCGACACGGTGCTGGTGGGCAGCCCGACCGTGCTGGCTCTCAACCGCCCGGTGACCCGCATCACCAGCACCTGCGCGCACGGCGGCACAGTGATCGGCCCGGGGGCAGTCACGGTGCTGGTACCCTGACGGCTGTTTCCGTATTCCAGATTCCATCCGGCAATGGTCGGAGGACAAACATTGGCGACATTCTCCCAAAATAATTCCCCCCTGCAGGTGTTCACTCCCCTGCCCGAGGGCACGCTATTCGCCACACGGCTTTCGGGCCGCGAGGAGATGGGGGACACCTACCGTTTCACGGTGAGCCTGATCGCCCAAACGGGCACGCAGATTAACATTTCTTCCCTGGTGGGCGCCTTCGCCGCGGTGCAACTCACGCTGCCGGGGGGCGCCCAGCGGGCCTACCACGGAGTCATCTGGGAATTCTGGCAAGAGGATGGTGACGATGTCTTCGACCGGTACACCATGGTGCTCAGGCCCCGTACCGCCCTTCTGGAGCTGGTGAAGCGATCTCGGGTCTTTCAAGGCATGTCCGCCAACCAGATTTTCTCGGCAATCCTTCAGCCCCTGAGGACTCCGGACGGTTGGCGAACCCAAGAATTCATTACACCGCTTCCCACCCGCGCATACTGTACCCAGTACCGCGAGACCGACCTGCAGTTCCTGCGCCGGCTCTGCTCGGAATCAGGTGTTACCTACTTCTGGTCGCACACCACCTCCAACCACTGCATCACGCTGACCGACAACACCTGCATCACCTCGGCGTCCCTGGGCACGGTGGCCTACAAACCCCAATCCGGGGGAACCGCAGAGGGTGTGGCTATCAATTCCTGGCGATTGGGGCAGAGGATTTGTCCCCCCTCGGTCCAAGTGGTAGGGAGCCAATACCAGGTCTTCAATCAGGAACTTCAATCAACTTGTCCTGTTCCCAACACTGTCCAGGCGGGCACCCTCAAGCTGGATACCGTGCAAGGAATAGCTCCCTGGCAGCAGGATGAGTTGTCAGCGTCGCGATTCTTCGACAGTATCACCCCCTCGGGCGGTGACGAACCGGACGCCATCACCAACATTTACAATTCCCAGGCAACCCAATCCGAGGTTGGAGCCTGGGCTGCCTCGGCCGGTTCGGTTCGCGCCTTCGCCACGGGAAACTGCTGCCAGATCGCTCCAGGGCACTCCTTCAGCCTGACAGGCCACCCCAACCAGGACGGCGAATGGCTGGTGGTGGCTGCCGAGCACATCGTGGAGGTGGAGGGCCGGTTCTGGGCAGGAGAGCCCTCGGCGTTGAAGGCTGAAGTCCGGGCGGAATGCGCACCGCTTTCCCTCAGGCAGGCCATCTGGCCATTCCTGCCGCGTCCCGCGATCGCCGGCCTTTTGACTGGCATCGTCATCGGGCCGCAAGGTAGCGAGATTTTTCTCGACAAGTACGGCCGGGTGCAGGTTCGGTTTTGGTGGGACCGCGACAATTCCACGAGTTCCTGCTGGATCCGCGTGGCGCAGTCATGGGCGGGCAACGGATGGGGTGCCTCCTTCTGGCCACGGGTTGGGCACGAGGTGGTGGTTGGGTTCGAGAATGGCGACCCTGACCGACCCATTATCGTTGGCAGCGTTTATAACTCCACCAACATGCCCCCCTACAGCCTTCCGACCAACCAGTACATCGCCGGCTGGAAAAGCCTAACGCAAGGGGGTGATCCAGCAAGGAACTTCCACCAGATCCTGATGTCGGACGACCAGGGCGGCGAGGTGGTCCACATCCACGCGGAGAGCATGTTCATCGTCAACCAGGAAAGCATAGCGTGCTCGCAAAGGCCTTCCGCGAGCCTCAACCTGCAGGGATGAAGATGGCGAGCCAGATTTTCTCGTTCATTGAAAATGCATACGACTGGTACAAAGACACGGTGGAATCCAGCTCCACATCCATAAACATCGGCCACTATTATAATTTTTTGATCGGAAATAGATCAAATCCAACCTTTGGCTCATGCCTGAATCCGACGATTTCTGAGTACCTGCTTTTCAAATGGGTTTACAGCAAGATCAGCGGGGGCACCGGGTTCCGCATGAGCG
>JAFMJU010000548.1 GCA_017853285.1 Gemmataceae bacterium | reverse complement strand
TGGCAGCACCATAGACGGCCTTGCCAAGATTTCAACGGCCAACGGCCTGATCTCCTCTGTTGACCAGCTAGCAGTTTCGTTCCCGGTGACCTTCACCCAGGCGGTCCAATTGCAGGCCAAAGGAAATGTCACCCTGAATGATCCCGCAACCCTTTTCGGCGGTTCGGTCACACTCACAAGCGATTCGGGTTACCTGTCGTCGACCGGTAGTCTTCAGCTTGCGAATACCGAGGTCATCAACTTGCTGGGACTTTCCTCCAAAGCGGCCATCACCCAGGTTTCCGGCGCAGCGATTTTGGCTCCGTCGGTGGAAATCCTCGCGCAGGGACCGGTGTCGCTGGCGAATTCCGGGAACGACTTCAACCTGGTCGGGGTATCGGGAGCCGGTGATCTTGTGGTTCGGGACAGGAATTCCGTGGAATTCACCGCACTCCAGGGGCTGCTTGGAAAGGTCAACCTCGGTGCGGGCGGCAAGTTGACCCTCCCGGGTGGCCAAGTCGTCAGCCCGGGTAGCCAAACCTACTCCGCCGGTGCCAACGGGATTGTGGTGCAGGGCACAGGAGTGAATGAATTCGCAGCCCCTGGCCAATTGATCACATTCCAGAGCAGCAGCCTGAGCTCCAGCGGGGCCTTGGTGATTGGTTCGGCGACCACGAGCCTGCTGGTGGGTACCGTCCAGGCCAAGGCGCAAACCTACAACTCCGATGTCTCCAGCAGCAATCTAGTGGTGGATTCACTGGGTGGTCCCGTGGTTTTCAACGGCAAGGCCACCATCTCCTCCCTCGGATTCGCAGGGGTCCAAGCCTATGATGTGAGCCTTCTGGGTGGAGGCTCATTCGACACGCAGGTGAACTTCACCGCGGGCGGGAAACTGGTGCTGGGCGATGCCGCCTCGGATAGTTTCCAGTTCAAGGGCGGGTTCAACGCCATCAGCCAAACCGGTTCATCGCCGGTCCAATTGGCCGGCCTTTTCCAGACCTCCGGGCGCCCTGTTCAGGTCCAGAATCTGGAACTGACGGATAACACCACCATCAGCACCTTGCTTGGCAGCGCATCCGGTAGCAGCATCCGCTTGCTGGATGTGCGGAAAACCAGTGGAAAAAACCTGATTCTTGAGGGCGCGACCGAGGCTTTGGCGGGCATTTCCACCCTTGCTGGCGGACTGGTGGATGCCACCAAGGGTGTGTTCACCTTCGGCGGGAATTCGGCGAGTTCCACTGCCATCTTCAACCTGGACGGGATCATGCCCGTCACCCAGTTCTCCCAAGTCCGCGCCACATCCGTCACCATCGCGCAATCGGGGTTGGGCATCACCCTGAAGGATGGATACCGTCCACCGTTGAACGGTTCGTTCCTGCTCGTGGACAACCAAGGTACCCAGCCGGTCAACGGGACCTTTGAAAACCTCCCCGAAGGATCCCTCCTGCCAGTTGGCAAGTACACCTTCAAGGTCAGCTATGTGGGTGGCGATGGAAACGACATCGTCCTGACCAATGTGCGCGAACCCTCGGGCCCCAAGGTGGCCGAGCCCTTTAGCCTGGACGCCGGCAGCATCGTTGCAGGTGTGGGCACCGGCACCCTGGAAATCAAGTCGGCCGACGGGTCAATCCAGTTTGTGCAACCGTTCCCCGGATACAAGGGCTCGCTGAATATCACCACCGTGGACCGCACCGGGGACGGCATCGCCGACTCCATCGCGGTGATGGTGGCGGGCGGAGGTGCCCCGCATGTGGTGGTCATCGACGCCGCGACGGGTCGCATCGCCGACAGCTTCTACGCGTTTGCCCCCGGCTTCCTGGGGGGTGGCACGCTGGCCGCCGGCCTGGTGAACCTCAACGGACGCCAGGAATCGGTGGTGTTGATCGGCGCGGGACCTGGAGCGGAGCCATCCGTTTCGGTGTTCAACGCCTACGACTTCGCCTTCGAAAAGGCCTTCTACGCCTACGCCCAGAAATACACTGGGGGTGTGACCGTAGGGGTGACCAGTCCGGATCCGGCGGGATCGTCGCTCATCATCACTGGCAGCGCCATCAACTCGCATGTGGTCCTGTTTGACATCAACGCCCCCGCCAACGCCCTGGCCAGTTGGTATGCCTTCGCGCCATCCACCCTGCTCCAGCAAATGACCGTGGCGGGCGGTGATTTGAACGGTGATGGATTCAGCGAGGTGCTGGTGGGTGCCGCCACTGGCTGGCCGGCCTCGATCGCGGTGTTCAATGTGCGGACTCTGGTCAATCCGAACAGTCCGAACCGTTACGCTGCCGAGAAGGCTTTCTATGCTTTCCCGCCCAACTCGCCGAACTTCACCACCGGCGTGCGCGTGGGTGTCAGCGATGTGAACAAAGACGGCAAGCTGGATGTCCTCGCCGGCTCCGGCCCGAATGTTTCCGGCATGCTCAACGCGATCGATTACGAGACCTTGGATTACTTGTTCTCCGACCCAATCCCGACGCTCCAGGGTGTTACGGTGGCCAGCAACCTGACCACTGCCAGACCTGTCTGAGCCGGGCGCAGTTGAGCCTTGAAATGATCGAGGCCCGCCGGATCATGCCGGCGGGCCTCGACTGTTTTGTTTAGCGGGAGAAGGAAGCCGGGGATCAATCCTTCTTTTCAGGGGGCTTCGGGTTTTCGGCCGGGGGTTGGTTCTCGGCCCGTCGCCGTCCGCCCCCTTCCCCGCCGCCACCGCGAGGGCCGCGCTGG
>JAFMJU010000547.1 GCA_017853285.1 Gemmataceae bacterium | reverse complement strand
CGACGGCCAGAATTACCCATAGCCAGGACCGCTGCCCCTCCATCCTCGGCTGCGTCGGTTCCAAGGTGTGGGCTCCAGGTGATGCGACACCAAGCGCTCGGATTTCCGGGGGTTTGCCGGAATGGCCGGGGACCTGTGAATACGGTACTGTCCATCGTAGTTCAACCGGCGGGATGGGGACACCGCCAGCCATATGGTTCGCCCCGCCGGGACTTTTTTGCCAGATGGAGACCACCGCCATGACCATCGAATCCCCGAACGGGGAACTCCCCGCGCCGGTTGGTGGCGATCCGGGTGCCGGGCGTATGGGCATGTGGCTCTTCCTCGGCACGGAGGTGATCCTCTTCGCCGCCCTCATCACGGCCTGCGTGGTGGTGCGTCTGGGGGTTGCGGGGGCGGATGGGGGCGGATGGCCCAGCGCGGCCCAAACCCGGATGAACCCTTGGCTTGGCTTGGCTAATGGCGGCATCCTGTGTTTGGGCAGCGCCCTGGTCGCCCTGGCGGTCCGCTCGCTGTCGGCCGGGGACACTGACCGGGCCACCAAGCGGTTGATCGCCGCCCTGGCCGCGGCCGGGTGTTTTTTGGGCATCGAGGGATACGAGGTAACGGAAAAATTCGGCACCGGGCTTTTCCCGGGAAAAATCGGCGAGGTGTTTCCCGAGGGGGCGGCGGAGGCCAAACGCTATGACGAGGGGCCCGGACTCGCCTGGCTCGACAGGCTGAAACCGAGCCTGGAGGCCCTGGGGGGGAAGGAATACCGGTTGATCACGGGCAAGGAGAAGGCCGCCGTCCCGGCCGGACCGGCGCAGATGCTGGACAGCGTGCGGAGGAATCCGGGCAAGAACCTGGCCTACGAGATCCTGGGCTCGATCGACAAGGGGGAGGCGACCCCTTCCGGGGCGGCCCGGCGGGTCTTTGAAGCCAACGAGGCCGTCCGTGTCTCGAACACCACCGCCGATGCCGAGAACCGTTTCCGGGAGCCGGAGATTCCCGTGCCGCCGGCGCTGCCCCACGGCAACCTGTGGGCGACCTGCTGGGTGGTGCTCGCGGGCCTGCATGGCATCCATCTTGTTGCGGCCATGGTGGCCCTGGGGGTGCCGGCTATGGCGGGCTTGCTGGGACGGCTGGGGCCCAACCGCCTTGCCTATCTGAAAAACGCGGGGCTGTTCTGGCATTTCGTGACGGTGGCGTGGATCGGGGTGTTTTTGGTGGTTTATTGGGGGTGAGGGACTTGGGTTCTTCGGGGTGAAGGGTTCAAGGAAAAGATCCTTGGTTTTTCACCATGGGCATATGGGCCCGGACAGGGTTGGGTGCCTAGGGTTGCCATGGTGAAGGCCGTGACTGAGTGTCTATGATCAAATAAATAGATAATTAGAATCATTTTTGTTACTAATTGCCTAGGCCGTCTGGACCGGGGTGCCCGAACCGCAAGTGGTGGAAGGGATGCCTGCCATCCTCGCCTGGAATCGATGGCGTCCGGTATGGTTGGTCGCCTTTGCCCAGGTCACGCACCCCAAGGCCCTGACCCGGCTGGCCTGGTTGTCAGAAATCACCTTGTTGCTGAACCGGACGGGAGGGTTTCCCGGGGTTACATCGGTCATTGGATTGGATGAGGTGCCGGGGCTTGATGCCGGGGGGGATTGGCCGCCGGGAATGCCTGTGCGGGCCGGTTTTCAACCGGTACCCGCAACTAAAGGGCAGCTTCTTTTTATTTTAAAATCGAATTAATTATTCGAAAAATAAATAAAAATAAGGATTTTTGGTATTATATTGTCGAAGTAAATGCTTATTTAGAATTATTAGGGTTTTAATTTTGATGAAGCATCTCAGAGCCGCAAGAATCCTTCGCCGCCTGACCCAAAAGGATTTGGCCGATCGGTGCGGGCTGCGCCAGTCGGTCATTTCCCGGATAGAAGGGGGGTTCAGGGAACCCGGTTTGGAAGAGGTGGTGAGGCTGGCGGGAGCGCTGGACCTTCCGGTGGAGTGGTTCCTCACCGGGCAGGAACGCTCCGGAAAGAGTTTGGTGGATATCAGCCAGGAACTCAGGCACTTGGGTTTGGTTGACTTGCGGGTGCCAGGGGAGCGGGTGCCAGGTGCCCACAGGAATCCCGAAGAGGTGGCCGCCCTGGCGGTTGGGACCGAGGTGCCCGACCCGCGGGTTTTGGAAGGGATGCCCGCCATCCTGGCCTGGAATCGATGGCGTCCGGCACTATTGGTCGCCTTTGCCCAGGTCACGCACCCCAAGGCCCCGACCCGGCTGGCCTGGTTGGCAGAAATCACCCTGTTGCTGGACCGGACGGGAGGGTTTCCCGGGGGAATTCCCGGGGCGGATGACCTTGTGAATTTCCTGCAAAGGGTGGAAAGGCCTGATGCGTCGGACAATCTGGGTGTGACCGGGGCGCGGTCGCCGGAACATCGGGCCTGGACCTACTGGCGAATTCAGTACCCGATGGATCTACAGGGGTTTCGGGACCGGGCCATCACCTTGTGGAGCCTTAGGCAGGGTCAAACCGATGCGTGAGCGGATCGTATCGTTCCTCGCGGACATGCTCTTACGGATTTCCTGGACAGGCCCTACAAAATTCCCTTCCCATTTTGACTAGGGAAGATCCTATATTCACATCAGGTTTCTGTGTGACCAAAGCCATTGAATTGGGAGAAGTTGTACCCCTGATATTCAGCGCACCCGCCTATTCTTCACCGGATCCCACC
>JAFMJU010000546.1 GCA_017853285.1 Gemmataceae bacterium | reverse complement strand
TCCAGTTCCACCTCGAACGGCGATGCCGGCAAACCCTCCGGATTGACCAGATGGCTGGGTGGGTTGGGGGTGTGGGCCCAGCGTATGGCTTTGGGAGCGGTCTGTCCCGGCAGGGTAAGGACCACCTCCCGCTGGTGGACACGCGCGGGCACGGGAATAAAGTCACCCCCGGTTCCACGAACCTCAAAGCCGGACAGTTTGGGATCCCCCTTCACACCAAGCCGGTCGCCCGAGTGGGTGAAGGACAGGTACAGTTCACCCCCCATGCGTTTAGATGATTGGAACACCGGACCGGAAGATTCGATTGCCGCGCCGTGGGCAATTGTTCGCGCCAGAAGCGACAAACGGCGTCCGACTTCGCGCTTGTCCCGCGGGTGGACATCGTTTGGGTCTCCAATATCGATCGTGACGGCCATCCCTGTGCGGCCGAGGCGGGACGCCTTCAACTGGCTTTGGCGGAAGGCTGGCCAATCTTCCGCCGAGTTACGGTTCGGCAATTGCACGAACAGGAACGGAAAATCCCCCTGCCCCCAAAGATCGCGCCATCCCTTCACAAGCAGGGGAAAAAGGCGGTCATGCAGTTGGGCGGAGTGGGTGTTCGACTCACCCTGGTACCAGAGAACTCCACGGAGGGCAAAGGGGGCCAGCGGGGCGATACCGGCGGCGTGCATGAAGCCCGGCTCGTAAGGGTGGTGGTACCTCCTTGTCCCCCGGCCCAACTCTTCCTTCAGACCCGGCATATTCGTGATGGCGCGTGAGCGGCAAAAGGGATGAATGGATGGGTTCTCAAGCCAGTTCGCGTTCAACAGGCCCTTTAAGACCGGATCGGCGGCGAGCGCTTCCCTGTCGATCCAGGACTCCGTCGGGGTTCCGCCCACGGCATTGTGAATCAGACCGATCGGCACGCGAAGATCCTCCCGCATGGCGCGACCGAAAAAATAACCAACCGCCGAAAAGTCACGCGCCGATTCGGGTGAGCAGGCGGCCCATCCGCCGGTGAGATACTTCCCGGACCGGCAACAATCCAATTCGGCTCCATCAAATTGCCTGCCTTGGGTTTGGGGCTTGCCAACCAGGTTCAGCAGGCGAAGGCCGGGGTCGGCTGCTTGCGCGATTTCTGCCTCACCGCCAGTGGCCAACCTGAGCGGCCAATGCATGTTCGACTGCCCCGAACAAAGCCAGACATCACCCACAAGCACATCGGAAACCGTGATCGTGTTCAGGCCCCGGATGGCCAGATCCACTGGTCGCTGGCTGCCCGGTCGGGCTGGCAACCGTACCGACCAGCGACCTTCCGGGTCCGCAACAGTGGATATCTGGTCCTTACCAAGGGAAACGGTAATTTTTTCCCCGGGCTCCGCCTTACCCCAGATGGGTATCGGCTGGTCGCGCTGAAGAACCATGTGGTTGGCAAAAACCAGGGGAAGGGTGACTTCCGCCCTGCCGGGATTACCCCCGGAATGAAAAGTACAGAGGGCGGCAAGGAGGAATGCAACCATCCGTTTGGTCATTTTGCGCTCCCATTCCGTGTATCACTTTCGCCCGCCGCTGCCGCCTACCAGCCAAAAGCGCGCATTAATTCTGAAGCATACGACACGGAGAGAGCATGGCACCGGCTTTTCTGCCGTAAGATGGTCTGATGGATGACTGAACAGGCACAATACGGCCTGGCTGTCGGGCCGGTTCACGGGTCGAAATTATTTGAACCTGCTGGAGGTGTCGCCATGTTGGATTTGATGAAGCGGGCAATGTTCACGGGCGTGGGACTGGTTGGCCTGACAAAGGAGAAACTGGAGGATCTGGCGACAGAGTTCGCCAAGAACGCCAATCTGGGATTGAAAGAGGCCAACGCGTTGAAGGAGGAACTGGTGGTGAAGGCCGAGGAGGCCAAAAGGGACCTGCAGGACCGGATCGACCACCAGATCGACAGCGCGCTGATCCAGGCGGGCATCGCCAAGGCGGGCGTGAAGCGGGCGGCGGGAACGGTGTCAGACGAATTGCAAAAGTTGATCGATGGCCGTTTGGACGCCAGCCTGGAGCGCTTGGGTGTGGCACGGTCCCGCGAGCTCCAAGAATTGACGGCCCGCCTCGAGGCGCTCGAAAAGAAACTCGCCGCCAAGTGAATCATTCCCAAACCCCTGGGACGCTGTGATGGATATCCTGGGCCTGGCCAAACGGCAGAACCAACTGAACCGTTTGCGGGAAATGGCCACCGTCTTGGCGCGTTACGGCCTGGCCGACTGGGTCAACCGCATCCCGTCCCCGGAAATCCGGCACCTCCTGGCCAGCCCCAAAACCCTTTCTGTCGCCGGCCACCCGTGGGAGGAGCGCGTCCGCCTGGCCTTGACCGATCTCGGTGCCACCTTCATCAAGCTGGGCCAGTTGCTCAGCACCAGGCCTGACATGGTCGGTGTCGGACTGGCCAGGGAACTATCCAGGCTGCAGGCCGACACACCCGCGGACCCGAGTCAGACCGTCAGGGATCTGATCCGCGAGGATTTGGGCCGCCCTGTCGAGGAACTGTTCCACCAGTTCGAGGACAAGCCCCTCGCCTCCGCCTCCATAGGCCAGGTGCACCGGGCCACCCTGCCCGATGGCGGCCAGGTGGTCGTCAAGGTGCAGCATCGGGGAATCCTCGACCGGATCCAGCCCGACCTGGAACTGATGGCCGCGCTGGCCCAGGTGCTCGACAGTTACTTTCCGGCGCTGAAACC
>JAFMJU010000545.1 GCA_017853285.1 Gemmataceae bacterium | reverse complement strand
TTCAGGCTGGCCGCCGGACGGCACCAGCTCGCGTAGGGCTCATAACCGCACTGGCCCGCGACGCATTGCGGCCCAAGGCTGTAGGCGTAGTTGGAAACGGCCATCATGGCGCCGTCACCATCAGACGGGCAGTGCAGCATCTTGATGCCGCTGCCACCGTTGAAGGCGGCATTGCCCAGCAACGAGCCGACCGGGTTATAGGCCGACCAGTTGATCATCTTGTAGATGTTGTCCTGCTCGATGTCGGGCAGAAGGTAAACGATCCAGCTTCCCTGGTCGTCACCCCAGTCCCAGCCACCGGCGCCCATCTTGCCGCCGTGGGGGAGCTTTTGATTGTTGCGCCCGGCAAAGTTGTGCAGGGCGATGCCGAACTGCTTCATGTTGTTGGAGCAGCTCATGCGGTTGGCGGCCTCGCGCACCTTTTGCACGGCGGGAACCAGCAGGCCCACCAGCACGGCGATGATCGCGATGACTACCAATAGTTCAATCAGCGTGAACGCCCGAATTCTCCGGGCCATACCAACCCAACCGGAGAGGTTGCGTTGCATGAATTAGCCTCCTGCGTGAAGGAAGTACAAAAAATAACGGCGAAAACCGCTTGCAGAGGATCTGAATTCGAGAGGTGAGGCCACCGGCGAAGTGGCCCAAACATTCCCGGATTCAGTGACCCTTTGGAATGGAATTCCCACCAAATATTGTTTTCGTCACGGGGTATCCGAAAAGCAAGCGCTAACAGTTGGAAAATGAGGATTTCTTGAAAAATATTTGAAAATGGATGGGTGTATTACATCGTAAAATAGTTAGGTGATCTGGCATTAGACCATCACCAGCATCACTTCAGGCCGAATTGGTTCATCAGATTCCGGGCGCCCTGGTGGTTGGGATCGATGTCCAGGGCGCTTTGAAGCCAGCGGCCTCCTTCCTGAATGAGACCGTTCTGCAACATCAGGCCGGCGATTTCCACCCTGGGGGCTGGATCCTTGGGATTTTCGCGGATTTTCTGGGCGGCATCCCGGGTTGACTTCAGGTCTTTTTCCACTTGCATTTGGCGGGTGCGGATCTTTTCCGCATCGGTTTTCTTGCCTTGCCGTTCCAGGGCCTGGGCCATGGAAAAAAGGGCTTCCCGATCGGCAGGATTCAGCCTCAAAACCTGGGCAAAGGAGGCCTCGGCCAGCTCGGGGTGGTTGGTGTTCAGGTCCAGTCGCCCCAGCTCCAGCCAAGCGTCCCCGGCCATTGGATTCCGTTTGACCGACTCCCGTAGCCTGGCCCGCGCCTCGTCCTCCCTGCCCAAGTCTTGCAGGCATTTTCCCTCGATCAGGGAAATGTCTTCCCGGGTGGGATCGAGCTTTTTCAGACGGTCCAAAAGGGCCATTGCCTCAGCTGGTTGCCGGCGACGCTGGAGCTGGCGGGCCATCCAGGCGAGGGCCTCGGTATCCTCCGGGGCGACCTCGAGAGCCTTTTGGAAAGCCGCCTCGGCGGGTGGCCGGTTCAACAGCTTTTCCTCCACCCGGCCGAGCCACACCCACGCCCGGGGATTGGTTGGCTCCAATTCGGTCCAGAGGGTGGCGCAATATTGGGCGCGGTCGAGGTCGAATTGGCGAAACAATGCTGGAACCAGGGCCTCCAGCACCCGGGGCCTCTCGGGATATTCGCCCTGGAGGCTGTCGATCAGCTTTTCCATCCCGTTGCCCGGGTTGCCCGACTGGAGGTCCAACAGGGCCCCCTCAAGTGAGATGGCCTCGGCGGGCCAGCCGTTTTTGGCAGCGTTTTCAAGGCAAGCTTTGGCCATGGTGATCTGTTTCAGCCTTCGGGCCGACTGCGCGCCCAGGAACGCCACCTCGCCGGAACCGGTTCGGGATGGATTGAGCGGTGCCAGGTAGCTCCAGGCCTGTTCCGGCTGGTTTTCCGCCAGCAGGCTTTTGGCTTTTTCCAGTCGCCACATGTTCAGGACCATGGCGCCTGACCACCATGCCATAACCAGAATGACCCCGATTGCGGCCAATGCGACCCAAGGCCTTCGGCGGGGCGGGATGGCCCGGGTCAGGGGGCCTTCCGCGGCGGGTGGCATGGGGTTGGATTGGTGCGGGGTGTTTGCCATGGGGAATCGCCTCCAGGGCGGCCGGGCTGGGCAAGGCCGTGATCCAATATTCAAGCTTAAGGCCATGGTATCGTGATGGGGTTGTTCCGGGCCGCTGGGCCATACCTTGGGGAAATCTGGAGGCATTCATTCCCATGAACCGCAAATCCTTGTCACTGGCAGGTTTGGCCAGTTCTCTGGGCCTGATCGGTTTGGTCCTGGCCGGTTGTTCCAGCGAACCCGCCAAGGTGAAAGTGGATTTCCGCGTGGTCACCGAAAAAGGTGAAGCCATGGAGGAGATCCAGGTGACTTTCCTGTCCAAGGACAACAAGAACGCCGAGATGAGCCAAAGCGTGGGGGGTGGTTTGGGGACGGTGATGCTTTTCCCCAACACCTATGGCGTTGGGGTGAGCAAGTACGAGGGGGGCCGGTCAGCCCAGTCCCTGCGACCGGGCAGCAAGGAATTCGAGGAAGCCAAGGCTTCGGGAACCGGTAATATCCCGCCTGCCAATGTCCTGCCACCGCTTTTGGAGGACCCGTTCAAATCCGGGATGGAAATGGTTGTGAAACCCGGGATGGACCGGTTCGACATCGTGGTCAAGGGGGTGAACGAGTTCAAGAATCCCGAACCCAAAAAAGCCATGGTGATT
>JAFMJU010000060.1 GCA_017853285.1 Gemmataceae bacterium | reverse complement strand
CATGTCCGAAGCTGTGACTGTGGTCGCTTGCCCGTTTTGCGAGAAACAGTTTCGCATCCAGGCAAAAAGTCTTGGGGCCAAGCTGCGGTGCAAAGGATGTGAACAAATCTTTACCGCAGAGCCCTCCCAAGGGCCCCAGGCACCCAAAGGGAAACCGGCCAATCCTCCAAAACCTGCGCCGGCTGAGAAAAAACCGGAAAAACCAAAGCCGGACGATGATGAAGAGGGGGGAGCCTACGGTGCCGTGGTGGAAGAGGAGGTTCCCCGGTGTCCAAATTGCGTGCAGGAATTGGAAAGTGAAGATCAGGTAATTTGTCTCAATTGCGGGTTTAATAACCGCACCAGAACTTTGAATAGGGTCAAACGGATTCAACACAAAGGCTTTGTAGATTATTTAAAATGGTATGCTTATCCAATATTTTGCACCATAATGATAGTCATTACTGCATCGTTGCTCGTTCTATATTATGTAAGATATAGATCTTGGGCGATTGATAATCGAGCTGAAGACACGGTGGCTTGGCTCTTGGCCAATCAGGTTTCCCAAATTTACATCTGGGTGGCAGCATTAACAGTGTTCTGGAAATGCGGAAAACCAGCTGTTATGCGTTTCATTGTGAACCCCCACCCGCCTGAAGAGGAGGTTTTCAAGTAACCAAACGGTGTTCGGTTCGGTTTCCGGATTGATTCGGTGAGCTAACGATCCGTTTGGTTGGCCTGCAGGTGGTTTTCAAGGCGTTCAATCAGCACTTCCAACCCCGGGGGGCGGTCGCTGTTGCCGGACTTCGGGCCCATCCATGCTTTGATTCGTTTGTCGCCGTCCAAAACGGTGCTATGACTTCTTCCCCCCAGAAATGCACCTATTTCGGTCGCGCTGGCTGTTGTGAATTTCCGGGCCAGATAAGAGGCCAAAAATCTTGGTACGGTTAGGCGCTTGTCCCTCGACTTTCCCCTGAGGGCTCCCCAGTCCAAACCAAGGATTCGGGTGATGGCTGCCTCTATATCTTCCAGTTGCTTGGGTGATTGGGTGGTTTGCGTCAGGTGGCCCAAAACTTCTCGCGCAAGTTCTAGATCAATTGGAACTCCGCGCGTTTTGGCGGCTAGCCATAGGGTCTGCGCCGCGCCTTGAATCTCCCTGGCTGTGCCCGGCAGGTTATTTCCGATCCAGGCTGGAACCTCGGTTGCCATGAGAACCCTGTCCATCGATTCCAGGGATTGGTGAAATATCGCGCTTTTCGACAATCCATCAGGCAGGGCAAGCTTTGAATGGACTCCAGAGGAAAGGCGATCCGCCAATTCTGGGATCAGGCAGGTGCGGCACTTGTCCCAATCCGTGGTCGAAGCCACAAAAATGCCACCTTGGCGTTGGAGCTGATCCAGGTGGTGAAGCAATTCCTCCTGGGTGGACCGTTTGCCAGCGAGTCGGTGCAAATCATCCAGCAAAAACAGCTCGTGGGCCCGAACCCACCGGCGCCACTGGCCTGTGGTGTTGGAGCGCAGGTTGGCCAGGAACTTTTGGAGAAATTCCTCGGCCGAAAAAAGCAGGGTCTTGCCAGATTGGGGGGACTCCCTGCTGGCCAGGGCGATTCCTTCCAGCAAATGGGTTTTCCCCACACCGTGGGGGCCTGCGAACAAAACCGTGCCGGAAGAAATCAGCCTTTTTCCAACGGCATTGGCTGCGGTCAAGGCTTGTCGATTGGTTATTCCGGGAAAAAAGCTGGCCAGACTCCGTAGCCGCTTGACCGGTTTCCTGCTGGCGGTTGGGCCAAAGTTTCCTGCCAGGGCCTGAGGCAACTGGCTTGGCGGGGCATTTGTGGTATCGGATATTCGGTTGGGTTGGGTGGCCACCTTGCCAGGTTGCTCGCCAAGTCGGTCCCGCAACTGGCGGAAAAGTTCCTGGTCGATACGAATGACAACCGTTGCCTCCTCACCGGCCAGTTCCTTGGCCAGGTCAGCAAGGATTTTGCCGTAACGCTCGGAGAGCCATTCCACGAAGTGGCGGTTTGCCACACCCACTGTCAGGGTGGGCGGCGACCACAAAAGTTTGATTTGGTCCCCAAACCAAAGTTTGTGGGTGGCCTCGCCGATCCTCTCGGCTAAAAGCCGTGAAAATTCCGAGGTGTTAAGATCCCGAATGATCAAAGCAAGCTCCTCACCGTCCCTGGTGTGGGGTCGGAAGCAGCGTGAGCAGGAGGATTTGGTGATCCGGTTCCGATGGGTTTGGAACTGGTTCTTCCCGGTGATAAGGGCAACTTAAGGGGTGCCTGCAGGGCTGCCAATACCTTCTCTGGAAACTTTCCAGGAAAGCATGTTTGAAATGACAGCCGGGTGCTTTGGGAAGCCGGTGGTTGGAAGGGGATTTGGGTTAAAAATTCAGGCGTAATGAACCGTTCCACCGCTATCTATGCGAAAGATGATTATTTTCCGACCGAACATTAGATGGATAGCTCCCCGAAGAGGGCAGATTGAATCCGGTAGTTGCCTAATGTGCAGGGAAATTTCTTCTTATATCTTTACTATTCTTTGATGGAGCCGATAGCTGTTGGTTGGGGGAGTTGCGAGCCGAAGCCATCCCCTGAAAAGCCGGTAGCCGGTACATACCGCATGCAGGGTTCACAGATACCGGCAGCGGGAGCAGCCGGTCTGCAGGGCGTGCGGAAATACAGGTAGAGGTCAGGCCGGCGTTTCCAGGTCCTTGGATATCCAAATGTGGATCCCGTGCGCATGGGAACATACCCAATCCAATCGCAAAGCTTGGAAAGGCAGCTTCCGCAGGATTTGGGCTGGCAATCATCACACCCGGCGCAGTTGCCTGGGTTTTCCGGCCGAACCATCCCGGGAATGGATTCAGCCCCGTGTCCGGAGGTCGCCTGCTGGCTTTTCGCGTTTTGGGCCCAAGCGGGGAAGGCGGCTCCAAACATCAGTGCCAAGGCGGAGCAGATAGGCAGGGTGTGGCGGGGGAGCATGGTTCAATATCCTTGCCAAAGCTTGGGAATGTTCGCATTCTGGCGGTAATGCTGAATTCCGGTTTAGCTGGCCAATTCTCTTGTTTCATCGGAATTAACGCTTGCTGAATCCAGAAATTGGACATTTTTTGGAAATTGCCTGAATGAATCGGCATGGTGCCAGGGCGTTCACGCCCGGTTTGATTTGAAGTGGGGATTGGGCCATGACGCTTACCGAGATTTGTCCCAATCCGAATTGCAGGGCCCGATTGCAGATTCAGCTTCCGGCCCCCAACCGGTTTCATTGTCCCAGATGCAATGAACCGGTATCCCTCGGAACGGATCGAAGGGAATCAGGTGAAAGAAAATCAATCCCTTGTAATGGCCTGGCATCCTTGTCCGGGGCGGTGACCGATGTCAAAAGTTCAGTCATGCCAGGTTGGATGCTCGCGGTTTGTCTGCTGCTGTTTTTTGTTTCCGGGGCATCCGGATTGGTGATGGTCTTGAATTATTGGCATCTGGCCAAGGGGGAAGGGCGCTCCCGTGGCAGGGCCACCCAGGCGCCATTCCAGTCAAACATCCGATTGGATGTATCACGGACAGGTTTTGTTGCCAATAATGCGAGGGTGCGGGATGGCTGGATCCATGATCTCTCCCGGCCCGGTGGCGGGCGGCTTTTGGTCGGGGTGGAGGATCTGCCCGGATTGCGCCCTGCGGTTGAAGATCTTGAGGCGATGACGCTTTCCAGGATGGATACTTTTTTTCCGGAGGGGCAATTCAATCTGGCCTTGAAGAAAAAGGAAGCTCCGGCCCTCATTGCCGGGGAACCTTCCATGGCCGCCTGGGAGTTGGAGGTGGCTGTGGCTTCCTCGGCGGAGGATAAAAAAACAGAATCTCCAGGTCGTTTGTTTGGCTCGGTTGCCGTGTTGGCGCGACGCGGTTACGTGTACTGGTTTGTCGATTTGTGGCCCGTTCCCAATTCGGGTGAGGCTGCCGATTGTTGGTCAGGACTCGAATGGGGGACGGATCGGGAAAATTGGCAACCTACTCCGCAGCGCGAGTTGAAATTGGCCGTGGCCGGATCATCGCTAACACTCAATCCGGATATTTGGCGTCCTTTGGAAGGACCTGAAAAAGAGGCTTTCCTGAAATCCCTCGAGGGTGAGCCTGCGCCTGGCCAGCCCAAAAGTCCCCTCAATTCCGAGGCGATCCTTCAAGGGAGGAAAAAAAGGCAATCCGCCACCGATTCTGGATTGAAAACCAACGCTGTTTTGCAGGCCGTTGTGCCAACAGGGCCTTTGGGCAAGCCTGAAGATTGGGAGCGGGCCTGGGAAAATTGGCGTGGCCGTCAGGGCACACTTCCGGATGGCGCGCCCGCTGTCAAACTGGTCCCCATGGCCGGGCAGGAAAACCTGTACCGCTCAACGGTCAACGGGGTTACCGAGGAACTGGTTCTAGTGGTGCCCGCCAATGGTGGAAAAATGGCCTGGGTCGCCTCATGCCAGTTCTCAGAGCGTTCGGATTGGGCCGGGGAGTTTGCCCGGATTCGGCGGTCAGTACCCCGCTGACTTTTGTCTAACGGCTCGCGCCATCGGAGCCGGAAGTGATCGGTGGCAGCGGTACTGTGCCCGGCGTTCCCCCTACAGGAGGCTGGGTTGGGCCCGGAACCGCGGGGCCCATGCCCGGTATCGGGGGAGGCGCCTCGCTTCCTGTGGATTGGAGGGACCTTCCACGGGCTCTTAGGACTTCTGCGCGGTTGAGGGCGTCGTTTTCGTTGACCGCCTGCTTGGGTTGCAGGGTGTAGGTGAATCTGCGGCTGTCTTTAACCTCGAACGGCCACAGGTTTTCGGTGAAAAAATCGATGCCTGGCCAACTGTGCCAGGGTGTCGGTACCTTTTGGTCCACATGTTGTGTTTCAAAGCCGTCCTTGACCAGTGTGAACCGGTATGTCCCGTAATAAACAAAGGGATCATCGACCGGCGTCACTCCAATCGGCTTGCCGTCACGGTAAACAGTGGCGCCCTGCGGAAAACTGTCGATGGTGAAACGGCGAACCACGCATCCGCTTGCCAGCAGGAGACAGGTGCCAGCCGTGAGCAACATCCTGGTCTTTCCCATCGTTTTTCCCGCAAAGAGGAAGTCGTTTGGGAGAATGATTCGAATTCTCCCGGCAAACCCATTTACTTGTTGAGGCTCCGTAGAAAATTAAGCTTCGGGGTGTCAAGATGAGACTTGAAGGTCAATCTTTTGTTTTGATTGATTTATATATCTAAAGCGGTTGTTCCTGGGCGTTTCTTAGATGGAAGCCTATCCCGTTGAGTTTGGGCATGTTTCCCACACCGGGATGCGCCGTGCCAACAACCAGGACAATTGGGCTGCGGTTCCGGCCGCCACGGAAACCCAATTCCATAACCAAGGCCATGTTTTTCTTGTGGCGGATGGAATGGGCGGCCATTTGGGTGGGGAAAAGGCCAGCGAATTGGCTGTGCAGGTTGTCCCGCTGACATACGCCAAAAATATCCAGCAGGGCCCTGCTGTCGCGTTGCGAATGGGGTTACAGGAAGCGAACGCCACCATCAATCGCCGCGGGAACGAAGCGATCCATTTCTACAACATGGGAACAACCTGCTCAGTCCTGGCTCTTAGGGAGGATGAGGCTTGGGTTGGCCATGTGGGTGACAGCCGGATCTACCGAATTCGGGCCAAAAATATCGACCAGATAACCTTTGACCACAGCTTTTTGTGGGAAACCGCCCGTTTGCGCAAGGTGGCGCCCGAGCAGGTCAAAGATGTGATGCAAAACAAGATCATGCGTTGCCTTGGGCCCGATCAGGTTGTTGAAGTCGATATCGAGGGGCCGCACCCGCTACGACCAGGTGATACTTTTCTGCTTTGCAGCGATGGCTTGTCCGGCCCGGTGGGTGATGTGGAGATAGCGCAAGCCGCCTGGTTGTTGCCCCCAAAGGAGGCATGCGCTTTCCTGGCCAGTTTGGCCAATCTAAGGGGCGGGCCCGACAACATTACTGTTCAGGTGGTGAAATTACCCGGAAGGCCGGCCCAGGATTCGGACCAGCATGCGGAGGGTCTGGGGCTTTTTTCTAATTTGAAGTCCATTCTGCCTTGGTTGCTGGCTCCCGGGTTGGCGCTTGCTGCCATGTTTGTTTGGCAGGTCTGGGATTTGATTTCCCAGGGAAAAAAAGATTTAGATGGGTTGAAAATTGCGACCTTGGTTGGCGCCACCTCTTTGACAATTGGCGGTCTTGTCGGGTTGGTTCTCAAGCTCTTGTCCGGGAAATCCGGAGAAGAGGCCGCGGTTGAGCCAGCCAAGGCCAAAATCCATCGCCGCGAATCCTGGAAATTGTCTCCCGATTTTATTCAAGCGCTTGTTTCCCAGGCGGACGCACTGGTTCAGGCGGGTAAGGACCTGCCCGCGATGCAGGCAACGCTTCCCGAAATACATAAAGGGCTTCAATCGGCCAAGAGGTTTGTGACCGAATCTGCCTGGCCTGAATCTTTTCGTGCCGTGGCACTGATCTTCCCAAAATTGGAGCCGGTAATCCGTGCCAGCTTGGGCAAGCAGATTGCGCCGGTCCCGATGGTTGTTCCCCGTACCGGCCAGAAAACCTGATTCAAAAATTCGATTTCATGATTGGGGAACCGGGCCCTTGCTTCGCCACACATACCAGGTGGCAAAGGATCGGAAGGGGGCCCATGGCATTGCTAACCGGTTCATGGTCTCAGGGTCCGGCATCGCCTCCAGGTTGAAAAGGTCGGCAATGCCGGTTCGTAATCCGAAGTCCCCTACTGGCAGGACATCAGGTTTTCCAAGGGCGAAGATTCGCAGCATGTCCAGAGTCCAGGGGCCAACCCCCGCAAGTTCGCCCAGCGTGGACTCGATGTCCGCTTGGTCTGGGCTGGGAGCTTTTAGCCGTTTTGCCTTGCGTTCCATCCAGAGTTCGGCTGCTCCAATCAGGAACCGTGATTTGGAGGTGGAAAGCCCAAGCGCCCTGAGGCCATCAGGTCCAATCTTGCCGATACCATCCGGATGAAACCGTTTCTTGCCTCCGGCTTGGCAAATCCTTGTTGAGATGGTTTCAGCGGCCTTGGTGGAAATGAACTGTGCGATGATGGAACGTACCAGGCAATCAAACAAATCCGGGGCCTGCTGGAGTGTGCAAGGCCCCGCTTTCCTCACAAAGGCTCCAAGGGGGCACCTGCTACGGGTTAGGTGTCTAAAGGCCTGGGCCTTTAAGGTTTCCCAGGATGTTGATCCCGCCATGAGTTTTTGATCAGGTTGAGGCCTGAGAAGGGCTCAGATTGTCCAGCCGGCAACTGTTCAGGGCGCGTTCACTTGGTTTCCGCAAATCCCAAACCAGCCCCAATTTGGACATACCTAGGAGGATGCAGTAGGAGATGTCGATTTCCCACCAGTAAAAACCCTGGTTAACCGAGCCTTGGTAGTGGTGATGGTTGTTGTGCCACCCCTCACCCAAAGTCACCAACGCCAGTACCAAACTATTCCGGCTGTCATCGGTTGTTTTGAACCTTCGGTTACCCCATAGATGACACAAGGAATTGATGGTGAAGGTCCCGTGATACAGGAGGATTGTCGAGAGAAGGAATCCCCAAGTCAACCCGCTAAACCCGTCAATCATGTAGCAGATGGCTGCGGTAACCAGCCCTGGGACCCAGTGGAATTGGTCCAGCCAGAGTAGTTCGGGGTACTTTTTGAAATCAGGAATGTTTTTCCAGACAATCTGTTGGTAGTCGTTCCCAAGAATCCACCCGACATGGCTCCACCAGAAGCTTGTGGTGTGGGGAGAATGGGGATCAATTTCCGTGTCCGAATGACGATGGTGGTCCCTGTGATGGGAGGCCCACCATAGCGGCCCTTTTTGCATGGATGAGCTGCCAATCCAGGCAAGAATGAATTGGAAAGGGCGGCTTGTTTTGTAGGCCCGGTGCGCAAAATACCTGTGGTATGCCCCGGTGATTCCGAACATTCGCACAAAATACAACCCAGCGCACAGGCACAAGGATGTGGTGGTGCAGGGGATCCAAACCAGCGAAATCAGCGCCAAATGCAGGAAAACAAACGGGACAACCATGATCCAACTGGGAAGGAACGGACGAACCCATCCGGGTTTTCCGACCGTCACCAATGCGGCGCTGGTATGCCCGCGCCCGGTTGTTGTGCTGCTGATGGCAACCTCCTTGGAAACCCGAATGATCCAAAAAAAATCAGACAATCAAGTCTAATATCTTAGGATTGGGCTTTGGCGGCAACAGAAAATATCCCCCCGATTTTTTGGCGGAGGATGATGAAGTCTGCTACTTTTTGCCGGCGGTGCCTTGCCGGGCCTTGCGGATGGAACTCAAGCGACGGAGTTCGGCGCGTCGGCGTGCTTCGCAGGGCTTTTCGTAGTACTTGCGCTTGCGCAGTTCCTTTTGGATTCCACTCCGCTCCAAGAGCTTCTTGAAACGACGCAAAGCCAAGGCGATAGGCTCACGATCATGCACACGCATCTTCAAAGGCATTGGTTCAACTCGCTCCAGCTTGAATTTTAAGCCAAAAAGCAATCATGCAGGGCCATCTTGAGATAATCTCAGGATACCCGGCACCCAAAAACTCGCAAGCTTCCGACAATATCGTCACTAACTTGCTGTGGTCTTTTCGCATACTAATTCGTCAAGGTGTGGAGCGAAAGAGAAGAAATCCGTGCATAACGGTAATTCCGGTAGGCATTCATAACTGCAACAGATTGCAGATGATTGCATAATGATAATGGAGGTATATTAATGAAATTGCCTTGGTTCCTCCTGGCCAGTTTGTTGGCAGGCTGCTTTTCAGGCAGGTTGATCGCGGAAGATTGGCCCCAATGGCTGGGAACAAAACGGGACGGGGTTTGGCGGGAGACCGGGATTTTGGAAAAATTTCCCCCGGGGGGGCCTGTCGCTTTGTGGAGGTCACCTTTGGGAGGGGGCTATGCCGGACCGGCGGTATGGCAGGGAAAAGTTTTTGTTGCCGATCGAATCTTGGGAAAAGGTGCCAAAGACCCCGAAAACCTTTTCCAACGGGCTAATTCCCAAGGCACCGAGCGTTTGCGATGTCTGGACGCCGAGACTGGCAAGCTGGTCTGGGAGCATGATTACCCATGCCAATATTCCATCTCGTATCCCTGCGGCCCCAGGTGCACGCCTGTGGTCGTCGACGGGCAGGTTTTCTCCCTTGGTGCCATGGGCAATTTGGTGGCCCTCGATGCCTTGAACGGGAAGCTCCTCTGGCAGGCGGATTTTGTAAAGGACTGGGGGGCATCCGTCCCTGTCTGGGGATTTGCGGCCCACCCGCTGGTTTTTGGGGAGCATCTTATTTGCCTAGTGGGCGGTAGGGAAAAGGGAAGCATGGTGGTTGCCTTCAACCGCAAAACGGGAAAGGTGGATTGGAAAAACCTTCAGCTGGAAAGCCCTCAGAATGAGATCGGCTATTGCCCGCCGACATTGATCGAAATGGATGGCAAGAAACGATTGGTTGTCTGGCACCCCGAGGCGGTGGAATGCCTTGATCCGGAAACGGGTGAAAAGTTTTGGTCGGTGCCGTTCCGTCTCAAGGCGAACCTTTCGGTTCCCACGCCGCGCTTGGCTGGAAACAAGCTCCTTGTTTCGTCGTTCTACAACGGCTCAATGTTGCTGGAATTGGGCAAGGAAGCCGCCTCGGCCAAGGTGGTTTGGAAGGGGGCCGGCCGCGGGGAACGCCCGGGCCAGACGGATGGTCTCCATTCCATCATGTCCGCCCCCTGGATCGACCGTGGGGAAATTTACGGGGTTTGCTCCTACGGCGAATTGCGAGGGTTGGATTTGGCGACCGGCAAACGGTTATGGTCAGACCTCCGTGCCACCAGCGAGGCGGGGAAACCCGTGAAGGAACCGGTCGAGCGTTGGGCGAATGCTTTCATTGTCCCCAATGAAGACCGCTATTTTATTTTCAATGAGAAGGGTGACCTGATCATCGCGAATCTTTCGAGGGCCGGTTACCGGGAGTTGGATCGCGCCCATGTCCTCGATCCAACCGGGTCGGCCGCGATGGGTGGGCCGCCCAGGAAAATTGTCTGGTCGCATCCCGCCTTTGCCATGCGGTCCATGTTCGTGCGAAATGACAAGGAAATCGTCCGGATTTCCCTGGCCAAGTAAGGCTGTTTCAGGGACTTTGGTCAGTCCAGTTGGTGCTTTTTCAATTGGCTGACCAGGGTGCTTCTCGGTACACCAAGCCTTCTTGCCGCCGCGGATTTGTTTCCCCGGGCCAGTCGCAAGGCCTGCACCAATTCCTCCCGCTGGCGGGTTTCCTCCACGGCTCGAAGGGCTTCGGCCGTTTCCCCTGGCTTGATTGATGTTGTTTTCTCTTGGGTTTGGCGCCTGTCCGTGGGGTCCTGGCGCTTTGCGGCCGTGGCCACCTGGTGGTGGCCCGGGCCACCCGGGGCGGGGGCATGGCCGCTCACGGGGATCTGGAAATCTTCCTCGGTGAGAAGGTCAAATTCCGAGAGCACAACCGCGCTTTCAACACAGTGCTGCAGTTCCCGGATGTTGCCAGGCCAATCATGCGATTTCAACAGGACAAGGGCGTCATCTTCGATGCCGTTGATTCGCCTGCCTGTCGCGGCGGCGGACTTTTCCACGAACGCCTGGACCAATTCGGGAATGTCCTCGATCCGCTCCCGGAGGGGTGGAACGACAATCGGGAAAACCCTGAGCCTGTAATAAAGATCCTGCCGGAATTGTCCTGAAGCCACCATCGATTCGAGGTCCCGGTGCGTTGCCGCCACGACGCGCACATCCACCCGGATCGGTTCGTTGGATCCCACGCGCTCGATGGTTTTTTCCTGCAGCACCCGGAGCAGTTTCACCTGCAGTTCGGCTCCAATGTCACCTATTTCGTCCAGAAAGATTGTGCCACCTTGGGCGGCCTCGAACCTGCCCATTTTGTCGGAAAAGGCGCTGGTAAACGCTCCCCGCACATGCCCGAAAAGTTCGCTTTCCAGCAGGGCTGTGGACAAAGCCCCGCAGTGCACCCGGATGAATGGTTTTTGCGACCTCGGGCTGCTTTCATGGATGGCCTGGGCCACCAGTTCCTTTCCTGTCCCGCTTTCCCCCTGGATCAGGACTGTGGTCCCGCTATTGGCGACCTTCTGGATTTGGTGAATGACACGCTGGATTCCCGGGCTGGCCCCGAGTATTCCGGAGGGGTTGGGGGACTTCTGGGGTGAAGCGGGTTCGCCATCAGTCGGGGCGGTGCCTTCCGGTGGGGCGGTCCGCGTTCGCAATTGTGTCTGCAGGCTCAGAATGCGCCTTTGCTGTTCCGCGATTTTGTCCACCTTGCTTTGCATTTCCCGGCTGAGCGCGTCGATTTGTCTATGGCCTCTTGTGCTTGCCAAAGCCAGGGAGGCGACCTTGGCCAGCGCCTGGACCTGGTTTTTTTCTTCCCGTGTCAGGGGGCCTTCCGATGGTTCTGCCAGAAAAAGGGCCCCCAAGGGCCTTCCATCGTGGACCAGGGGCTGCGTCAGTCCAAGGTCCTGTGGCCTACCCTGACGGGAAGGAGGCAGCAGGCCCGGCGGGATGGAGCGCTGCTCCCCCGTTTCAATACCGGTAAGGAGGGCGATTTCTTCAGGTCCTTTCCAGTTTCCGAACCGCGCCCTCAATCGCATGCGCGGCCTGTTGCCTTTTGTCGCGATTTCCAGGGAGCCGACTCCTTCGCCTTCGGAGGGCCCGGGTTCAAGGAGATATACCGCGCCGGACCTGGTTCTAATCAGGTCCACCGCGATTGGCAGGAAGGTTTGGGCCAATTGCCCCTCATCCAGAAGGCTGTCGATGGTGCGGGTCATTTGCTGGAGTGTTTCTTCCAGGATCTGCCTGTCCCTGCGCAATCTTCTATCCAGCAGTCTTTTGAGCCTCGATCGGGCGATATCCAGCATGATCGCGATCAACAGCGCCGCCACCCCCCCGGCGATCGCTTGCGGCCAGGAATGATCCACCATCCCCACCTGGCTCACGATCAGGAAGGTCAGCAGCACCACCAGGTAATAACCGGCCCCAACCAGCGCGCTTGTCAAAAAACGGAGAAACCCCGTGGATAGCATCCGGTCGATCTGCATCAACCCGTAGCCGGTGAGGCTGATGGAGTAGGCGACTGTCATCAC
>JAFMJU010000544.1 GCA_017853285.1 Gemmataceae bacterium | reverse complement strand
CCCACAAACACGGCGGCACCCGCCAGGGAGGCGGTGGCATACAGGTAGATCTGCCGCCGGAACACCATCGGGATCTCGCCCACCAGCGTGTCGCGGATCATTCCGCCCGCCGTCCCGGTGATCACACCCATGGCCATTCCCACCACCGGCGGTACTCCCGCCGACATCGCCTTCTCCGTTCCCACCAGCGTGAACAGCGCCAGGCTGGCCGCGTCGGCCAGTTGCAGCGCCCCGTCCGCCAGGGGGGAAAGGCTCGTCCAGAATCGGGCGATGAAAAAAGTGGCCAGAGCGCACAAGGTTGCCGTTACCACATAGCTGGAATCATCCACCCAAAAGACCGGCCGCAAATCAAGAATCGTGTCGCGCAGCGTTCCACCCCCCAGGGCGGTCACCAGCGCCAGCACCACCACGCCGAACAGGTCCACCCGTTTGCCGCGGGCCGAAAGCACGCCCGAGATCGCCGAGACGCAGGTCGCCAGATGTTCCAGAAAATACTGCATGTAGCATCCGGTGGGGCAGGGGACCCGGTCAGCCTAAAAGTCCGGCTCCCTCGAACAGCTCCCATGCCAGGTAGCCGCCAGACAGGTTCACCACATCGCGCCCGGCCGCCAACAGGATGCGCGTGGCAAGATAGCCTCGCATCCCAACCTGGCAGTTCACCGCGATCCGCCCGGGAGGCACATCGCCCAGCCGGCCCCGCAGCTCATCCACCGGAATGTTGATCGCCCCTGGCAGGTGGCCCCGGGCGAATTCATCCGCCCCCCGCACATCCACTACCGCCTGGATATTGCCCGATTGTTGCTGACGAACCAGTTCGCCCACCGTCACCTGCGGCTGGTCCCCACGCAGTATTCCCGAACAGATAAACCCCGCCATGTTCACGGGATCCTTGGCCGAGCCGTACGGGGGCGCGTAGCACAATTCCGCCTCCTCCAGGTCGTATACGGTCATCCTCCCTTGGATGGCCATGGCCAGGACATCAATCCGTTTGTCCACGCCGTCGCCCCCCACCGCTTGGGCTCCAAGCACCCTGCCATCGATGGGGTCAAACAATACCTTCAGGCTCATCTGCCGTGCGCCCGGATAATACCCGGCGTGGTTGGCCGGGTGCAGATAGGCCGCCCGGTGCGGAATGTTGCACCTTTTCAGGGTTTTTTCCGAGGCACCCGTGCAGGCCGCGGTCAGGTCGAACACCCGCACAATGGCAGTGCCTTGCGTGCCACGGTAACTGGTCGCGCGGCCAAAAATATGATCCGCGGCGATTCGTCCCTGCCGGTTGGCCGGCCCGCCCAGGGGCACCACGCCACCCAGGCCCGTGACGATGTCTTGAATCTCCACCACATCCCCCGCGGCGTAGATGTCGGGGTCCGAGGTTTGCATATGCCGGTTCACGCGGATGGCCCCGCGCACCCCCAGCTCCAGCCCGGCCTCCCCAGCCAAATGGCTCTCGGGCTCCACGCCAATTCCCGCCAGGATCAAATCCGCGTCAAGAACCCTGCCATCCGCCAATTGGGCCTGCAATGTGCCACCCGCGCCGGGGAGGATCCGTGCCACCTTTCCACCCAATATCAACTCCACCCCTTTGGCGCGTAGCGCCTTCACAAGCGGGGTGGTCATCTCGGGGTCAAAGGGCATCAGCAACTGGGCATTCCGCTCCACCACCGTCACCCCGATACCCCGGTGCGCCAGGTTTTCAGCCACCTCCAGCGAGATGAAACCGCCACCCATCAGCACCGCGTGCCGCACATCCTTCAGCCGGGCGAAGATCCGGTCGGTGTCCTCCAGCGTGCGCAGTGTGAAGACTCCCGGCAGGTCGCCACCGGGAACATCGGGCACCCGTGGCTTGGCGCCCGGCGAGAGGATCAACTTGTCGTAGCTTTCAAAATATTCCCGGCCGGTTGCCCGGTCCCGAACCATCACCCGTTTGCCGGCGCGGTCTATCCGAGTCACCTCCGAGCTCGGTCGCGCGTCCAGCTTGTACCGCACCTTCAAACGATCAAGCGGCGTCACCAGCAGTTTCGATCGCTGCTGAATCTCCCCGCCCAGGTAATAAGGCAGCCCGCAGTTGGCAAACGACAGATCCGGCCCTCGCTCCAGGACCACGATTTCCGCATGCTCGTCCAGACGGCGGGCGCGGGCGGCGGCTGATGCCCCGCCAGCCACCCCGCCCACAATCACCAGTTTCATCGCCGGTTCCCTCAGGGCTGCTTGGCGGGTGTTGCCGCCTTGCCAAAGGTTTTTTCCATGGTGGGGTAGGGCGTCTTGACGGCATACACTTTCAGCCCGTCTTTTTCCAAAATGTTCGCCGCCTTCATGCAGCGCACGCCCGATTTGCAATGCAAGAAAACCACCTTGTCCCTCGGCAGGTCCTTCGTGGCGGCGGCCCGCCCCTTGGCGTCTACCCCCTCCAGGGAACTCAGCGGCACCAACTTGGCCAGTTTCAGGTGGCCCTCTTCCCACTCGACTTCTTCGCGCACATCCACCAGCACCGCCTTGCCCGCCTGCACCTCAGCCTGGATTTGCGCCGGGGTCAGCTTGGTGTATTCAGCGGCAAATGCCGATCCCAAAACTGCGATTATCGTGCCGGCAAACAGCGTTCTCATGGCCAACCCTCCAAAAAAGGATCAAAACCCGTGGCGAACACAGTCAATGAGCCCGGCCAGGGAGGCCCGGGCGGGGGAGTAGTAGCGGTGCCTGCCCTCTCGCGTCGCCACAAGCAGACCGCACCG
>JAFMJU010000543.1 GCA_017853285.1 Gemmataceae bacterium | reverse complement strand
TTTGAAGGAATGGGTTCAAGGGGCTTTCCAGCAGGGCGACCCCGCCGACTGGCCAGGCAAGTGACCCTGGCAGCGGCTGATTTGAGATTCCTGCCATGCGGACCGGCGTGGTACCCTTTCGGCCCTTGGACCAAGGCAACCACGCGAAGCAAACGATGAACCGGCAGGCGATTCCGCGGATCCTGGCGCTGGCAACAGCCCTGATCACAACGCTATGGATCACCGGATCATCGCGGCGGCTGTCCGCCACCTTTGACGAACCGGTCTACCTCCGGTGCGGACTCGACTGCTGGGCCAACCAGACCCACAAACCCCTGATGCGCCTCGGCACCATGCCACTGCCGGTGGATGTGGAGACCTTCCCGCTCCACCTGTGGCATTGGTGGCATCAGACGACGCCCGACTGGGAAAACGATTTCGGCTGGATGCTGACAGTGGCGCGCACCACCGCCCTGCTCTTCTGGTGGAACCTGCTCTGGCAATGCTGGCGGCTGGGCAGGGACCTCGCGGGACCCTGGTGCGGCTTCTGGGTTTTGGCCGCCGTGGCGTTGGAACCGAACCTGATGGGGCACGCCGCGCTGGCCACCACCGATATCGCGGTGACCGGCTGCATGCTTGCAACCCTGGTGGAGTACCAGCGCCACCGCCAAGCTCCTTCAAGGCTGCAGTGGTGGAAAGTGGCGCTTTGGTGGGCGCTGTCGCTGTTCGCCAAGGCATCATCCCTTGTTTTCGTACCCATCCTGGTTTTTTCGGCCGAGGCACCTGGGCTGTGGGAAATGTGGCGGCTGCATGGGGCGAGCCGCGGGTTGGCCCGGGCCTACTGGATCAAGCTGAAGGGATGGATGGCACTGGGCTTCACCGCCCTGGGGGTGGTGTTTCTGCTGGTGGGAACCGATTTCCAGCGCGAGCGAACCTTTGTGGAATGGGCCGACAGCCTGAAGCCGGGTTCGGCCCGGGATGCGATGGCCTGGCTGGCGGACCACCTGCGGATCTTCACCAACGCGGGCGAGGGGCTGGCGCAGCAGATCAAGCACAATATGCGCGGCCACCCAAGCTACCTGCTGGGCGTGGAACACCCCAAAGCGGTCTGGTACCACTTCCCGGTCTTGCTGCTCATCAAGCTGCCCCTGTGGTTTTTCGTGTTGCTGCCGTTCACCGTGTGGCGCCAGATCCGCTCCCCGTGGGTGCCAGGCCTTGTAGCGTGCGGTTTGCTTCTCGCATTCAGCATCAATTGCCGCGTGCAGATCGGGCTGCGTCTGGTCTTCCCGCTGGTGGTGATGCTGATGGTGGTCACGGGCGTTTCCATGGCCGCATGGTGGCGCGATTCTGGCCGTAGGTGGGGCCCCGCGTTGGCCAGCCTGGCGCTGCTGTGCCTGGGTGGCTGGACGATGGCCCATCAATTCCCCGATGGCCTGCGCCATATCAACCCCCTGTGGGCGGACGAGACGCGGCCGCAAACCCTGGTGAGCGATTCGAATTACGATTGGGGGCAGGGCCTGTTTGATCTGGCCGAACAGGTGGAACACGATGCGGACCATCCCATCTGGGTGGCCTATTGGGGAGGGGATCCGCGCGTGGACCGGGATCCATTCCGCAGGCTGGTGCCTGCCGCGCAGGGAATCACCGACGAAGCTTCCCTGGAAAAATGGCTGGCCGGCAAGACTGTGGCGGTCAGCGCCACCATCCTGAACGGCCCTCCCCTGCCTGCCGAATACACGGTGCTGCGACGGTATTTTCAGCGCCAAAACCCCAATCAGCTGACGCGATCCTACAGCGTCTTTTTGACACAAAGCATTAATTGAAAGCCACTTGCGTCGTTTTTTGGCAACTTACTTCCCGATTGGATGTCCGGATTTCATTTAGCCGGAGCATTTATTGGTGTGGGGCCTAATTCAACAAGCCCGCCACCCTTTAGGGAATGCGCCATGATCCGCTCGATCCGCCCGGTTCTGGAAGGTTTGGAAACCCGTTACGCCCCGGCCGCCATCGCCTTGGTTCCGTTGCATATGGGCCCCGTTACCGCCCGCATCGCGCCTCAGTCTGCACCAGTCCCAGTCCGCGTCGATTGGACCGCTCCAGCGCAAACCGGTGCCCGGATTGTCAGCGATACCCCCATCGGTTCACCGGATATCCTGGTCAACAAGCCAGCGGTTGTTTCGGATACCCCGATTGGTAGCCCGGACATCCTGGTCAATAAGCCTTCGGTTATCACCGATACACCGATTGGCACGCCGGATATTTTCCGCACCTGGTAGTTGGTCGAAACAACCTTTTTCCGGGCGGCGCCCTCCTCCACACGGAAGGGCCCCGCCCGGATTGTTTATCCCTGGACCGATTACAATCCGGGCTGTGCCGTTCCCGCCAGGAAAAAAACATGGCCAGCCTGTTTGCCTCCATACTGTTTTCAGCAATTGCGGGTGGTTTTTGGGGTACTCCACCAGAAAGCCCCGGGCGGCCCCATGTGGTGATCGTGCTGGTGGATGATTTTGGCTGGGGCGACCTTGCCTGTCAGGGCAACACGATGGTCGCCACGCCACGCATGGACCAGATGGCGCGTGAAGGCACGCGATTCACGCAGGGATATGTGGCGGCACCGATTTGCTCCCCCTCCCGTTGCGGCCTGATCACAGGGCAATTTCCAGCCCGCTGGCGCATCACCAGTTACTTGCAAACAAAGGCCGGCAACCGGGCCTGCGAGATGGCGGACTATCTCGATCCCAAGGCACCCTCGCTGC
>JAFMJU010000542.1 GCA_017853285.1 Gemmataceae bacterium | reverse complement strand
ACCTACGCTCCCACCGGGGACCAGCAGTGAACGGCACCGCGATCGGCTCTGCAGGGGTGGCAGGAATAACTTCACCCTTTTTTTGATTGCTTGATTTTGGTGGGGGCATAGATTCCGCCCAATCCAAAGGGCACATCATGAGGAGAACTTTCCTTGCTGTTATTCCGGGATTGGCGGCTCCAACTATTGCCTTTGCGCGAAGCCGCGTTGCCTGCAGGTTGCTCACGGGTCGGCAGCAAGGTCCCCTGGCCATATCAACGTGGGCCAAGGATTCGATGTGCGTGCCTTTTCGGCGGGTTTCAACGGGGTGCAGTTCCTGCCTGACACTCCCTCATCAGAATCTCAAATTTGGTTCGAACAACTAACACAAACACACAAAAATGAAAAAAACACTCGTTGCTAGCATTCTTGGCTTGGCCACCGCGGTTTCCGTGCTGGGTCAGAGCCGGATTCAACTTGATACTTACGCATCCTCCCCGATAGGTGGGCCTTACCCACTGATTAGGTACGGCAACGGATCTCCTGGACCGTTAGGCGCGCCCATTACTGGCGGCCTCACCGTTGGCTTCTATTACTCAACCACCTCGGCCTCCTTCGAAGGCGCAACCACCCAAGGCGGATACAACATAAACATCCCCGGTGGCGCATTTGTGCTCGCCACCGGCCCCGGCTCCACCGCGCAAATTGTCCCCACGTACCCCGGCCTCTTCAACACCGCTCAGGAGTTCGTGATCCCGGGCATCGTTAATACGGCCTACATCGTGGTTGTTGCGTACTACGGTCCTAGCTATGCCGACTCCATATTCCGGGGTCACTCGTCGGTCTTCACCGTCGCCCCCAATACGACCCCCTTCGGCCCCGGCCCCGGATTCGGGGCGAATATGGGGGGATTCTACGTTGGCGTACCCGAGCCCTCTGTCACCGCTCTGTCTGTGCTCGGCACGCTCGGATTACTCCTCTTTCGCCGACGGTCTGACTAGTTGCCTCGGCAATCTGGGTTCCGCGAGTGGGTTGAGGTTTCTTCGATTTTGCAGACAGGTGAGCCGGAGTCGGTGGCGCTGGTCGCGCTGCGACCAGCCCGTCGCCTTTCCCATCTCTGCTTTTTCCCCGGCGTAGCGCAGGCACCCTTGCCTGCGGGTTCGGCAAGCATCCCTGCTTGCCGGCCCCCTCCCCACAAAAAAGGCGCGGCCAACTCTCGTTGACCGCGCCTCATCTCCACCTCGCCGACGATAGTCGGGGTCACTTCCTTTCCCACTTTCTCCCTTGCCCACCTGCTCTCTGCCCTCTGCGCTCTCCACTCTTCTTGTCTTGTCAGCGTGTCAGCGTTTTCCCCCGAACCTTCCCCAATTTTTGGATTTTGAATTTTCAACTTTGGCTCCTACCCTGCGCCCCTCATGCAATCACGCAACCGCGGCTGGCTCATTCTCGCGCTCTTCTTCTGTTCGGGCGCCACCGCCCTCGTCTACGAGGTCGTCTGGTCCAAGTTCCTCTCCCAGATGTTCGGCAGCACCGTCTATGCGCAGACCGCCGTCCTCGCCACCTTCATGGGCGGCCTCGCCCTCGGCAACAAACTCTTCGGCCGCTGGGCCGACGGCCTCGCCCACCCCGTCCGCGCCTATGGCTGGCTCGAGATCGGCATCGGCCTCTACGCCGTCCTGTTCCCCGCGCTCGACCGCCTGGCCGATAAAGTCTTCGTGGCCCTCGGCTCCGGCCTGATTGACCACGCCGGCTGGTTGCTGTTGTTGAAAGGCACCCTGAGCGCGGTGCTGCTGCTCACCCCCACCATCCTCATGGGCGGCACCCTCCCGCTCATGGCCGCGTGGTTGCAGAAGTCCGATAGCGATGACGCCGGCCGCCGTTCCGCCCGGTTCTATTCGGTGAACAGTTTGGGCGCCGTCACCGGCTCCGCCCTCGCCGGTTTCTTTCTGGTGCAGACCTTTGGCATGATCACCACCCTCTGGGTCGCTGCCGCCGTCAATGTCCTCGTCGGCCTCCTCGCCATCCTCATCAGCCGCCAGGTCGAGCAACCCGCCGTAGCGCAGGCATCCTTGCCGGCGGATGTCGGGAGCATCCCTGCTCCCGGTTCCCAACCCGCAACTGGCAACCTGCAACCTGCAACCTCCCTCCGCCTCGCCTGCCTCATCGTCGCCCTCACCGGCGGCGTGTCCATGGGCTTTGAAGTCCTTGCCGCCCGCTCGCTCGCCCTCATCTTCGGCTCGTCGCTCCAATCCTTCGCCGTCGTCCTCATCGCCTTCATTCTGGGTATCGGCCTCGGCGCGGCCTGGATCTCCTCGCCCCGCCGCCGCCGTCTCTCCAGCGAGGCGCTCGTGGTCATCCTCCTCTGCCTCGCGGCCGCCTGGGTCGCCTTCCTCGTGTTGAACATCGAGAAGTGGGTGGATTTCTACCGCATCGCCCGCACCGGCCTGGCCCGCACTCCTGCCGGCTATGTCTATCATCAGTTGCTCACCGTCGGCATGTCACTGGTGATTCTTGGTCTGCCCGCCGCCTGGGTGGGCGCGGTCCTGCCGCTCATGATCCGTGTCGTGTCGGGCGGAGGGGATCTCCTGGGGAAACAGGTGGGCTCCCTCCTCACGTGGAACACCCTCGGCTGCGTCGTGGGCGTGTTGTTCACCGGCTTCGTTCTCATGCCCGCGCTCGGTCTGCGCAATGCCTTCGCCGCCCTCGCCTCGCTGCTCGTCATCTCCGCGGCGTTGCTCGCCTGGCGCTCCCGCTTCCGCG
>JAFMJU010000059.1 GCA_017853285.1 Gemmataceae bacterium | reverse complement strand
CACCCACGCGGGGGTGCTTTCTGAAAACAAGCTGTTCAGCACGCTCGACACCCGCACCCGCCAGTGGAAGCTGGACGATGGCCGGATGGTCCTGCTGAGCGACACGGTCGGATTCATCCGCGATCTCCCCCACCATCTGGTCGCCTCCTTCAAGGCAACTTTGGAAGAGGCGCGTCAGGCCCGGTTGCTGCTGCATGTGGTGGACGCCAGCAATCCACTCGCCGAGGAGCAGATCAAGGCGGTGGAGGATGTGCTGACCGAACTGGATTGCCGGGACAAGCCGACCCTGCTGGTTTTCAACAAGGTCGACCGGCTGCCGGATATTTCCTTCCTGCATTCCCTCCAGTCCAAGCACCCGCGCTCAGTCGCCGTCAGCGCCCACACGGGCATGGGTCTTGCCGATTTGAATCGCCTGGTCGCCCAGCGCCTCGACCAGGACCTTTTCCATGTCCACCTGGAGGCGGCCGAATCCAACGGCAAACTACTGGCGTGGCTCAAGTCCCACGCGCGGGAGGTGTCCGAGGAATACGCGGACAACAAGGTATTGGTGACTTGCCAGTTGGATCAGGAAGTGCTGGCCCAGGCGCTTAGGCTGGGGGCGACCAGGCTCCATGGCGCCGAGGACACCCTGCATCTCGAACCGGTGGAGCTGCCGCAAGATCCCGTGCACGACTGAGCCGCCTGATCAGGTCCCCGGCCCAGCCTCCTCGGCCTCGGCGAGTAGAGCCACCGCCTCGCGGGCATGGTGGGCGAGGACCGGATCCTCGCTGTCGGTCAGGGCGTCCACATCCGGCCACAACAAGCCGAGGTTTTCCGAGGCGATCGCGTGGATGGTGACCAACTTCTGCCCCATATCCTCGCTTTCCAAACCGCGCCTGAACATCTGCAGGCTCTGGATTTCACCCAGGCGGGCCAAGGCGGCCCTGGCCGCATATTTGACATCCGGGTTGGAGTCTGAGCGGGCGGTGTGCAAGGCGGCCCGCACCTTCTCATGCTCGCTCGGCTCCCGCCAACCCAGGGCGGAGGCGGCGACCCGCCGCACCTTGGGATCGTGGTCGCGCAGGGCGGCCAGGATCACCTCCTCGCCATCACCGCAGCCCAGCTTGCCAAGGCAATCCAGAACGGCCAAGTAGGGAAAATCCCCGTTAAGGCGAGTCCCCGCGGCCTGGCGGGCCCAGGGCCTCCATTTCGTCCTGGCCTCCTGATCGATCCTCGAACGGGTCCAGGAGGACAACCACCCGGAAATCAAGTGCGGAGCCTTGGCATACGAAAGCAGGCGAACCGCCCGGTCCACATGGTGGATCCGCCGGCGCTCCAGCAATGAGACGAGACGGTCGGAAACATCGGCCTTCAAATCGGACAAGGCGGCCAGGACCTCAGCCTCCTCTTCAGCCGAACCCAATCCCAGTGTGCGGGCCAAAGGCAGGCTCACCTTGGCAAGGTGCTTGCGGATTTCCGGCTCCAGTGCCACCAGACGGGAGGCCTGAAGCGCCCAGCCTTCCTGATCGGATTCACCGGGCTCCAACAAACCGCCATCGAGGGAATTCCAGCGATCTCCCGACGCTTTGCCCCCCTCGTCATAAGCGCCCAGCCGTCGGATGATGCGTATCACTTCCACCAGCAACAGCGCCACTCTGGGGTCATCCCGCGCCGGCTTGGAGTCCCAGAGGAATTCGACCAGCTCACCCACCCGGGCCTCCGCCAGTCGGGAGGGCTCCACACCGCGCCGCAATCCCTCCAGCGCCCGACGCAGCACCCGGACCGCCATGCGCCCCATCTCGGAATCCGGCTGACGGAGGTAACCCGATATTCCCAGAAAACTGATGGTCTCCACCGCAAGGTAATGGGAAAGCGGCAAATCGGCCGGGGCGGCATCCGCGCAGCGCATCAGCACCGGCAGGCTGGAAGTGTGATTCAAGGCTCTCAGGCCACAGGCCAGGTCCATCGAATACCACAATTGCTCAAGCGAATCATTCGATAATTTGCGCCCCACCTGGCGTTCGAGGATGCGGCCTGCCTCCGCGGTACCCAGTTCAGCCAGGGCCCTGACCTGCATCACAAACTGCGTGCCCGGACGCAGGCTCGACTCAATTGCCCGGGTTTGCCCACGCTCCATCAGGGACCGAAATCGCACCTTGAGCTTTTCCAGCGCCATTTCATTGATGGGTTCGCCTTGGAACAGCTCAAAATGCTGGCGGCTGACAGGGCTGATTTCCTCGCGCCGTTGCCTACCCACCCGACGCAACATGCCGGCCAGGGCCGCGGCAAGCGCGCCCAGCAAAGCCAGCACCAGCAAGGTGGCCAAAACAAAGGCGTGGAGCATGGGCCCCTTTTCAACAAAATGCGGAACAGGTAATCAATCAGGCCCGGGTCTGCCCGGTTCCCCTCACAAGATATTTATAGCTGGCCAGTTCCTCCAGCCCGCAGGGTCCGCGGGCATGGAACCTGCCGGTGCTGATGCCGATTTCGGCACCCAGCCCCAATTCTCCCCCATCATGCAAGCGCGTGCTGGCATTCACCATCACCGCCGCGGAATCAACCCGCCGCAGGAATTCCTCCGCCCGCTCGGTTGCCCCTGTGACAATCGCCTCGGTATGCCCCGAGGTGTGGCGCTGGATGTGGGCGATGGCCTCATCCATTCCTTCCACCACCTTCACCGCCAAAATCAGGTCCAGAAACTCCGTGTCCCAATCCGTCGCGTTGGCGGGAACGACCTGTACCCCGGCCGCCAGGCCAAGTGCAGCCGTTTCCGGACACCCGCGCACTTCCACATTCTTCAACTTGAGGGCCCGCAGCAGGCCACCCAGATGGCGTGTCGCCCATGCCCGCTCCACCAGGAGGGTTTCGAGGGCATTGCACACCCCGGGGCGGCTGCATTTGCTGTCCACCACCAGCCGTTCCGCCATGGCGGGGTCGGCATCGGCATCCAGATACATGTGGCAATTGCCGGTGTAGTGCTTCAACACCGGCATCCGGGCCTCGCGCGCGACGCGGCGCACCAGATCCTCCCCGCCCCGTGGCACCACCACATCAATCCGCTCACCTTCCGCCAGCAGATGCCCCACCACCGCCCGGTCCGTCACCGGGACCTGCTGCACCGCGTCCTCAGGCAAACCCACCCTGGCCAATTCCGACCGGCACAGTTCCACCAACGCCCTGTTGCTGGCGTGGGCCTCCTTGCCACCCCGCAGGATGATCGCGTTGCCGCTTTTGACACACAGGCCCGCCGCATCCACCGTGACATTGGGACGGGACTCATAGATGAACAGGACCACCCCGAGCGGCACCCCGACCTTCTGAACCTGGATCCCGCTGGCCAGCGCGCGTTCCTCGCGCACTCTTCCCACAGGATCCGGCAATCCGGCCAGTTGCTCCAATCCTTTTGCCATGGCCTCGATCCTGGCCGGCGTCAGCGTCAAACGGTCCTTTAGGGCGGAGGACAATTGGCGGGCTTCAACCAAATCAAGGGCGTTGGCTTCCACCAACCCCGACTGCCCGGCCCGCAGTGCATGGGCCAAATTCCTCAACCAGGTGTTTTTCAATTCGGTCGAGGCTTGGGCCAGTACCAGCGAAGCCGCTCTGGCCCGAAGGCAAAGCTGGTCCACCAGCGCCTTGTGTTCCTCGGAAACGGGGCTTTCGTCGACTGTGGATCGCATTGAAATTCACGGTGAAAAAAGTGGAAACCTTCCCCCATGGTGAGGCAAAACGAACCGCTTGGAAAGGGCAGTGAGGGCTTATTGCCCCGGCAGGCTGCCGCCCAGCGGCTTGGGAGGCGCTTCCGCGGCGATCAATTCGAAGGACATGCGGCCGGGAGGATCCTGCGCCAGGCTGAAATCCTTGGGCAATTGGATCTGGACAGGCTCAAAATTCGGGCCAGGCAAAAACTTGCCGGTAGTCAGGTCAATGAAGGCCGAAATTTTCGGGGGAGCCGGGGAATCAGGGCCCTGGATCCGGATTTGCAGCTTGCCGGCCCGGTCATCCAAAAACCGCGGCCTCAGCCCGAAGCCGGGGGGGCAGAGGAATTGCACCGGCACATCGGTGAGTGTGTAGGTTTTCGGAGCCCGGGGATCCACCCGCACAATCACAGTTTCCGGCTCGCAGGTGATGGGCCGGTTTTCCCAGACTTTGGGAAGGCTCACCCGCAAGGGGCGGCCCGGAGTCAGATCCAGTGATTCAACGCCCTGGGTTCCCAGGGCCAGGGGCAATTCCACCAGACGGTCCAGGGCGACTCGGGCCCCCTTCACTTTCACCACTTCCGGCGTGATCTTTAGGCGGGACTCTTCGGAGCCCATCCCCTCCACCCGAACCTTGACTGTCTTTTCGCCCAACCGTGTCAGAACCACGGGAACCCGGTTTCGCCCCTCCACTGGCAAAACAGTGATTCCACTGGGAACCCGGATGTCCGCCGCGTCCACGCGGATCGAATCCTCCACCACCGCGCGTTCCCGCTGGTCTTCTGGCACGGTGTACTCGATGCGGATTCCCAACTCACCCTGGCTGAGGCGCCATCTCAATTCCCGGACGGCGTTGGGACTGCCCACAAAGGTCACCCGAATTTGCGACTGCTCCGGGCTATCCATCTGGTAGCTTTCGGCCTGCCCAGGGGCCAGCCGCACCTCCACCGGAATGGGCTGGTTATCGAGGGTTTCCCGTTCACGGCTGCGCGCGTAGACCCAAACCAGCAAACCCAGCGCCAAGGCGACGAGTACCGAATACAGGCGGTCAACCATGGGGCTTCTCCCCCGAGCCGATCCGGGCTTGTTGTGCCAGGGCCGGCAACTGCAGAGAGGGCCGGCTGCCACCTGGCTCACGAACCCGATCGCCGGGCCGGTTGGACAGGATTTCCGCCAACCGGCGGGACAGTGATTCGCGCGGCACCGGCTCCAGTGTTCCGCCACTCACCAACGAAATCCGCCCCGTCTCCTCGCTGACCACCAGCACCAGTGCGTCCGTCTCCTCGGAGACGCTCAACGCAGCCCTGTGCCGCATTCCCAAACGCTGGTCGGCGTCATCGGGAAGCTGGCCCAGGGGCAATTGGCACCCAGCGGCGGCGATCCGGCCCTGACGCAGGATGACGGCTCCGTCATGCAGCGGGCTGTTCTTGAAAAAGAGGCTGGCAAGCAGCATGTCGGATATTTCAGCGTCGATGCGGGTGCCCGATTCCACCATCGCCTCCAGGCTCACCTCGCGCTCCAGCACGATGAGGGCCCCGGTGCGGTCGCGCGAGAGCGTTTCGGCCACCTTGGCCAGCGGATCGGCCAGGGGCGCGTCCTGCGAGCGCACAAAGGCCCGCAACAGGGGGTAGCGACCCAGCACGAACAGCCCGCGACGCAATTCCGGCTGAAACAGGATCACCATCGCCAAAAGGCCGGTGGTCATCAGGTAATCCAGCACCCGGGCCAGGATCGTCAGGTCGAAAACAGACACCAAAATCTGCGCGGCCAGGTAGATCCCGGCCAGCAACATCCCCAACCCCCGGACAAGACCGGCCCCGCGGGTGCGGCCCAACAGGCGGATCACCCAGTAAAAAGCGATGGACAGAAGCGTGATCTCGACGAGATCACGCCATGAAACGGAAGTCACCAGATTGACAAACCGTTCCCACATCTTGGACAGTCACCCCCTACCCTATCCGACAAAAACCTCGCGGCGGTTCGCTCAGGCCGCGGTGTCCAAAGCCCGCCACACCTTGACCAGGTCCACCGCCGGGGCCACATCATGGACCCGCAAAATGTGGGCTGAGCGACGGGCCAGCGCCACCGACATGGTTGCCAGGGTCCCGGCCAGGCGATCCTCAACCGCTCGCCCCAGCATGGTCTTCAGGTAAGACTTGCGTGAAACACCCAGCAGAATGGGCCGCCCCAGTCTTAGGAGGCCATCCAGCCCACCCGGCCCCAGCAGGCTCAGGTTATGCTTATAAGTCTTGCCGAATCCTATGCCCGGGTCGAGGGCGATCGCCTCGTCGGGGATTCCGGCCGCCCGGGCTTGCGCCAAACGGCTTGCCAGATGGTCGGCCACCTCGGAGCAGACATCCCGGTAGCAGGGGTTGTCCTGCATGGTGCCCGGTTCACCCTGGATGTGCATCAGCACCAGGCCCGCCCCGGCCCGGCTGACCACGCCAGCCATCTCCGGGTCGCCCAAACCGGTCACATCGTTGACAATCTGGGCACCAGCCTCCAACGCCCTGCGGGCCACCACAGCCTTGCGGGTGTCCACCGACAAGATCAGGCCTTTTTCCAAAGAAAGCGCCTCAATCACCGGCACCACCCGCCGGGACTCCTCCTCGGCGTCGACAGTTTTCGCACCAGGACGGGTCGATTCACCCCCGATGTCGATGATGGTCGCCCCCTGGTCCCTTTGCCTGAGCGCCGCGGTGACTGCGTCCGCGACGGTTTGACATTCTCCCCCGTCGGAGAAACTGTCGGGAGTGACATTCAGAATGGACATGACAACGGGGGCCCCGTCGGCCCCCATTTGGATTCCCTTGAAAGACCAGTTCCAGGCCGGCCATTCCCCGGGGTGTGCAGGGAAGGAAGGCATCACCAGGGACGCTCCATCATCTGCACGATCTGCTGGGCCACCCGCTCGAAATTGACCTGCCGGGAAGAGGTTATCGATTGCCCCAGTTCGGGTATGAAGCTGCCGGTGCTGGTGATGCGCACGGGCACCACCGTCGGCGGGCCAACTGGCGGCAGGTTGAACGCGGCGGTCGGGGTATCCAATTCGCGGCGGCGGGGCTGGGACAAGATTTCACCGGTACGCAAATCTTTCCAGACGATGTCGACAGACAGGAAGGTTTCCGCCTCGCGCACCTCGTTGAGCTGGTTGCGGTTCGTGATCCCCTTGGTGAAGGCGGTGATCACGCCGGTCAACTCCGTGTCGGCGTCCTGATTTTCGGGCACCACCTTGTAGGGCGTTCGGCCTTCGATCGACCGGATCACAACGGTGGTCAGCTCGTTCTCGATGCCCGAGTTGCCCTGGAACACCTGGGTTTTGTTCTTGAAGACCGGAACCCGCACGGTGCGGATGCCGGCATCGTACACCGGGCGTGTGGAATATTTGCCCAGCACGATGTGGCCGTCCCAGCTCTGGCACCCCGCGCCGACAGCCAGGATGACCAGCAGACCAGCGAGGGCGCCCATCCCCACATGGCGGATCATTGAACGGTCCCCGGGCAGGAAAATATTGGATGGCTTAGCCGCGTCATGGCAGGTAGTTCCCTCCTCCGCCACCGCCTGGGGAGGCGCTGGGTGGAAGCATGCCAGCGGGAAGCTGTCTGGGCGGCGGGGCCGTCTCGTTCGCCGGGCCGGCGACATCTGCGTCCTTGCGCTGCCAAGGCCATTTGACTTCGGGCAGGGTTTTCATCGGCTGGCGCGAAGGTTCCGCCGGTGCCCCCTCGGGATGCTTCTCCCGCAGCGATGCCATGCGTATCTTCGATTCCTCGGCGTAGGGCGTGCCCGGGAAACGCCGGCGGACCAACTCGTAGTAGAAGTAGGCGCTGGAGGGGTGCTTGGTTCGCTCGTAAAACTCGGCGACCTTGAAGTCCTTCTCCGCCTGCTGCATGGTGATCCCCACGAGTTGCCGCGTGAGGAAGTCCTTCTTCTCGGCCAGCTCGGGGTAGTTGGAAAACGCGGAGTGCACCAGCATGCGCGCCTCGGCAACCTTGCGGCCATCGTAGTCGGCGCCGCCGGTGCTGAGGTGCTTGCTGATGATCGCCAGCTCCACCGATTGCGAGGCCAGCTCGCTGTTGGGATGCCGCTCGTGGATCTGCGAGAAGTAGTAGTCGGCCTCGGCGAAATCCTTGCGGAAGAACTTCACGCAGCCGCACAGGAACAAGGCCTTGTCGGCCAGTGGCCCGTTGATGTCGTGGAAGCGCACCTGCTCCAGCTTCTCGATGGCGCGTCCCTCGCGGTCCATGAAGGGCTTGGAGCGCTCAAGCGACACGAAGGCAGGCTCCACGAACCAGCGCTTGCCGTCTGTTTTTTCCCGTTCCTGGGTCATCTGCTTGCGGGTGTCATCCAGCCAGTAATTGGCGATGTCGTACATGTGCTGGAGCGCCTGCTCCTTGTACTGGGTGCGGTCGAACTTGTTCAGCAGGTCCACATAAGTGTCGGCAGCCTTGGGGTAATGTCCTTGCAACCGCAGGCATTCGGCCTCGTAGTAACGGGCCTCCTCAAGGACAGGCAGTGGATTCTTCTGGTTGCGGTAGAGCCTGTGGAAAATGGATTCGGCGGTTTTGTAGTCACCGCGGCGGAAAAGCTCACGCGCCCCCGCCAGTCGCCCCTCCGGGCTTTTCGGATCCAGCGGAGGCGCCTCTGTCACGCCGTCCGGCCCCAATTGCCCCGAATCAGCCGGTGGCATGGGGGCATCGGGAAAGCCCACAATGGGAAGATCATCCCATTTCTGCGCCATCTGGTCCCACTTGGCGCTCATGGTGGAGCAACCTGAAGCCCATGGCAGGGCAACAGCGGCCAGCAAGAGCCAAGGGCGGCCTGAAGTCGATTTTTCCGAACGGGCTTGGGCCACGCTCATTCCTCCTGCCAGCCCATGAGCCGGGGTCGGCGTCCGCGGATCCAGCTTAGGTATTCGCCCAGCCACCGCCTCACCTCCCGCCTCGCGGACATGGCCGCTTCCGCCAACTCGGCCTGTCCGTCACGGCCGGCTTCCCGAACCGCCACCAGGTCCCGCGCCAGTTTCCAGCACCGCTCGGGCAACTCCCGCCAACCGCGCTGGTCCCGCCTGCACTCCCTGCACACCAGGCCGCCGGATTCGAACGCGAATGCCGCCGGCCCCTTTTCCGCCTTTTTCCCGCACCCGACACAACCACCCATTTCCGGGCGATAACCAAGCTCGATCAACAGCGCCAGTTCGAAAACCACCACCCTGTCCCGGGGATCCCATCCGCCGGAATCCAGGTCGCGCAAACAGCCCAGGGCCGCCTCGAACAACTCTGGATGCGGATCGTTTTCCTCTGTCCAATCCCCCAGTAATTCCGCAACCAAATAAGCCCCGTTCAGTGCCTGGTAATCCCTGGCCAATCCCGGATACCGGCCCAACTGCGTCGATTCAGTCAGCAGGTGCAGTCCGCCTGAAGTCTTGCGGAGCAGGACCATACGATCGTGCTTCAGCAAGTCAAGTGAACTTTCAAAGGGAGATCTCAATCTTCTTCCGCCCTTTGCCAAAGCCCGCACTTTGCCATGCTCCCTGGTGTAAAGGGTCACGATCCGGCTGGTTTCACTCCAGTCGGAAACCCGAACCACCAGTCCCTCAACCGTTTCCAACGGCAACAGTCATCCCCGAATGGCATTCCCTGCAGGATTTGGCTTTCACTCGCCCACCAGAAAAACAGGAATGCGGCTGGTGGTTCCATCGCGCAGGCGTATTTCCACCTGACCGACTTTTTCGCCCAGTGCCACCGTGGCCTCCACACGGACCGTGGCCGCGGGCGATTGGGAGTTGCCATTGGCGTGCCGCGTGGTCAATCCCGCCGATTCCGCGCCGGTCACCCCTAAAATCTCGGCGGGCAGCCCATCCCCGCGTTCCACCCGGACCAGTCTGGAAACGGTTGTCCCGGCGAGCCCCCGCAACTCGAGGCGTTCTGGGGTGACCCGGATGGTTTCCCTGGCGCGGACCGTGACGGTCACCGGCACCTCCAGCACTGGGTAATCGGGATCGTTGGTTCCCAGGCGGACAACCCCCTCCGACTTGCCGGTTTGGTCACCGCGAACAGTCACCCGCATGACCTGCTCACCCGGTTCCCCCTTGGCATGGCGCACCTGCAACCCTTGGACGGTGCTGGTGAAGCCTGTCACTTTCAATGGTTTTTGCCGCAAATCTTTCACCCTCACGGTGGTTTCCGCCTCACCGCCTGCCCCCATGGAGAGCGCCATAATGGCTGGTTCCACCTCCAGTTCACGGCGGACCACCGTGGACAGGCGGGTTTCCACCTCCCTGGTTTCGTCCGGTTTGGAATGATCCGCGGCATAGGTCAAGCGGGCCCGCCATGCGTGCGGGCCGGTCGGCAGGCTGAGAGTCCGCAACCGTAGGTCCACGGCGGCGGAATGGCCCGGTTCCAGCCGGGCAGGCAAGGATCCCGCCGCCAGACAACCACAACTGGTTTCCAGTTTCAAAGGTTTGGCGGGGGTACTCCCCGCGTTTCGGATAATCAGACGCACCATGGGGTTTTGCCCCACGCGCAATTCGCCCAGGGCCAACTCATCCGGGTCGAAAATCACCTGGCCGGGCCCCATCAGGCAAGCGACCAAAACCCCACCCCATAGGCTCATGGAAACGGCCTCCCCCGCCCACGCGAAATTTCCATGTGGCGCAGGTACGGTTTGAGCTCTTCCGGATCAAGCCCGGATGCGTCACAGATGGGAATCCGCCCCGGTAGAACCAAACGGATTGGACCAGCCTAAGATGATTTTGAAAGCGTCTCCTCCCCAAGAAAAGCACCCGAAACCCGTGCCAAGGAAGTGAAACATGAAACCCCGCATTGTGAAATCCGAGGCCGAATGGCGCGAACTGCTAACCCCGGATCAGTTCCGCATCACCCGGAAACATGGAACGGAACCTGCATTCACCGGCCATTGCTGGGACAACAAGGAACCCGGGCAATACCGCTGCGTCTGTTGCGACAATCCGCTCTTTGAAAGCGACACCAAATATGATTCGGGAACCGGATGGCCCAGTTTTTTCCAGCCCTCCGGCCCGGAATCGGTAGCCACCCAAGGCGACAACTCCTTCTCGATGCACCGGGTCGAAGTGCTTTGCCAAGCCTGCCATGCCCACCTAGGCCATGTCTTTGAAGATGGCCCGCCCCCGACCGGCTTGCGGTATTGCATGAATGCCGCCGCGTTGCGATTTGTCCCGACCAAGGGTACGGCCGGTACGCCTTGACCTCGCCCCCTCTCCGCGACTAAAGCCCCCATCCTCCCACCCCCATTCCGGGAAATGGCGGGTGGGGAATCCGCAGGTGGGGATCAAACAATGGCGTCCTTTACATCCAGGGTTATCCTTTGGGGCGCCGTGGTAGTTTGCTTGCAAACCCTGCAAGGCAACTCTGTCCGGGCTCAAACCGTTCTTCTGGCTGAAACGGTGGAACCTGGAATTTGCCAGCAGGTGCGTCTGGACCTGTCGGTCAAGGGGTCGCTGAAAGTTTTGCGTGGGGACTCCCAGGCCACTTTGCCCCTCCACGCCAAGGCGGACCAGGTTTTTGTGGAGCGCTTGATGGCGGGAGGCGCGCCCGGGCAGCCCATGCGCGCCGCCCGGCGCTATGAAACAGCCAAAGCCACCATCACCGTGGACGGGGTGACCAGCCAACGCAAATTGAGGGACGAGCGCCGCCTGATGATCTTCCAGCGGCAACAGGGCGTTCCAACCCACTACAGCCCCGCCGGAGCCCTGCTGCGCGAGGAGCTCGAGCTGATTGGAGAGCATCTCGACACGCTGGCCATCCCCTCCCTGCTGCCGGGCAAGGAAATCAAGGTGGGGGACACCTGGGAAATCCCCAACTTCGCGGTGCAGGCTATTTGCGATCTGGAGGGTCTGGAAAGCCACAGCATCACCGGAACCCTGCAGGGCTGGACCGAGGGCATGGCGACGCTGGCGTTTGCCGGAAAAGTGAACGGCATCCAGAACGGCTCAGCGATGAAGATCGAGGTGAACGGGCGGGCCAAATTCGACACCAACGCCAAACAAGTCACGGAATTGCGCTGGTCGCAGCACGATCAACGCGAAGCCGGCCCGGCCACGCCGGCCAGCGAGGTGGACGCCGAGGTGCTGGTGAACCGGCAGAAAATCGACAAGCCGGCCTCCCTGGATGACGGGGCTTTGGCCGCGGCGCCGATGGGGTTCGACCCGCCCGCCTCGGCCCTGCTTCTGGAATACCGCGACCCCCAAAAACGATTCGAGTTGCTGCACGAGCGCGGGTGGACCCAGGTGACGCGCACCCAGAATCACCTGGTCCTTAGGCTGATGGAAAAGGGTGATTTCCTGGCCCAGGCCACCATCACCCAATGGGCCAACGCCGGCAAGGGTCGCCACCAGAGCCCCGAGGATTTCCAGGCCGCCATCCGCAAGATCCCGGGGTGGGAGCAGGCCGAGGCGTTGAGTTCGGGCGAAGTCCCCTCAGGGGACAAGCGTTGGATATACCGGCACGCCGTGGCGGGCAAGCTCGAGGGCGTCGAGGTACTGCAAACCTTTTACCTGATCGCGGGCCCGGACGGC
>JAFMJU010000541.1 GCA_017853285.1 Gemmataceae bacterium | reverse complement strand
GCAGCGACACCGTCACCAAACCATGCCCAGCCATGCGCGAGGCCATGGCACGGGCGGAGGTTGGTGACGACATGGTTGCCGAAGACCCCTCGGTGAACCAATTGCAGCGGGAAGTCGCCGATTTTTTCGGGTTTGAGGAGGCCCTCTTCGTTCCCTCGGGGACGATGTCGAACCAACTCGCCATCAAAACGCATACCCAGCCTGGGGATGAGATTCTGTGCGATGAATCCAGCCATATTTACACTTGGGAGGCCGGGGGGCCTGCTTTTTTAAGCGGCGTCACCTGCCGGACGCTTCACGCTCCCTCGGGGATCATTCGGCTGGAGGATGTGGAAGGAAAAATCCGCCCTGGCAACCAGCACTATGTTTCCACCCGGATGGTGATTGTGGAAAACACCCACAATCGTGGCGGTGGTGCCATTCACCCCCTGGAGGGCATTTGCCAGTTGAGGGAATGGACTGACAGGCATGGTTTGATCCTGCACTGCGACGGGGCAAGGATATGGAACGCGATGGTGGCTTCAGGCGTCGCCGCCAAGGATTGGGGATCTCGCCTCGATTCACTTTCGGTCTGTTTTTCAAAGGGTTTGGGGGCCCCGGTGGGCAGCGCCCTGTTGGGTTCGAAGGCTTTCATTCAAAAGGCCAGGAAGTACCGGAAAATATTTGGCGGGGCCATGCGGCAGGCAGGGATATTGGCGTCGGGAGCCTTGTTTGCCTTTCGCAACAACATCCAACGCCTTGAGGAAGACCACGCCAACGCCGGGCGAATTGCCCAAACCATCCGCGGGACTTCGGCGCTTTCCCTTGAATATCCCAATCCACCCACCAACCTGGTTTGGTTCAAAGTGAATTCCCAATTAGCCACAGGCGACCAATTTGTCGCCCTTTTGAAAAAAGAGGGGGTTTTGGTAAGCCAGGCCGGCCCTCAGGTCTGCCGTGCGGTGACTCATCTGGATGTCACTGGTGCAAAGGTTGCAACCGCCTGTGATGCAATTCGAAAGGTGGCTGGTCTTTTGGAGGCTGGCAAAAAATAAATTTTGCTATCTGGGTGAAATTAACTCAATCCGACTGGGGGGAAGGCCGATAAAGAAAGCAGGCAAGGTGGCGGGCAGGCAGCCTAAAACCGAGCTCAAGTCTGGTTGGCCGGAAGATTCGACACATTTCTCCTTCCGGTTTTCTCAGGTTTGCTTGTCAGGTTCCTATCTCTGGCGTAGTCTTGTGCATCGGGCAAATCACATCTACCCGATAGCCGAGCGTGAGGAATGACTCCCATGAACATGCACATGGCATCTACCGTGCTCGGGCCCCGTCGTCGTCTGCCCGCCCTCCCGGCTGGCTCCACGACTGATTCGGTCCAGTCCCCGGTCCGCAAGGGCGACAAAAAACTGCCCAAATCAAATTCCATCCGGTGGCACCTGGTGGAGCGGATCAAGAAGGAAATCGCCGAAGGCACCTACGACACGGATGAGAAGCTGGACAAGGCTCTCGACCGTTTCCTGGACCAGTACGGCCTATGAACCACCTGGGATGCCCGGCATCCCGGATGAATCTCACCGGCGCACCCTGATGCGGTGCCCCCTTCCCAAACCATAAAATGATATGATTTCCCGGAGGGTTACCCCTCCGGGAAGTTTGTTTTCAGGGCGGATTCGCGCCATGCTCCATGCCGTGCAGGTTTCGCTGACTCCCGAGCAGAAATTCCAGGAATACCTTTCCACCCGACCGCGTGCCCAGCGCTTCACCGGCCAGCAAAAGGATATGGTTCGTTTTATCTTCAGCTCCCACGAACATTTTGACGCCGATTCCCTGTTGGAAGAAATGCGCAAGGCAGGGATTGTGGTGAGCCGGGCAACGGCGTATCGAACCCTCACCAAACTGGTGGATGCGGGGTTACTGAGACGATTGGTCACCGGATCGAAAACCACCTTCGAGCATGATTACGGTTACCCCAACCATGATCATTTGCGTTGCTCCGCCTGCGGAAAAATGATCGAGTTTGAAAATCCTGAATTGGAATCGAAGCTCAAGGAAGTCGCGAGCCTCCATGGATTCCAAATGGACAGCCATTCCCTGATCGTCCAGGGGACCTGCGCCGAGTGCAAAAAAGCCAAGAATTCACGCCGAAAGCTGGACCTGATCTGATCTCCGCGAAAAACAAAAAGGGAGGGCCTGCGGGAATTCCGCAGGCCCTCCCTTTTTGGATTGGAAGTGGGCTTGTCAGGATTTGGCGTCGACCTCAAAGCCCTTGCGGTATTCACGCGTGAGGTGGGTGTCCGCCTCGCTGTCGTTGATGAACTTTTCCGTCTCAGGGTTGAACTTCAGCCTGCGGCCAACTTGCAGTTGCCATTCGCCCAAATTGATTTTGTTGGCATCAAAATGGGTTTGCAGGCGTTCCAGGCAATCTTTCATCCCTCGGCTGGAATCCAAGCCGGAAAGCTTGCCGCCTTGCAGGTCCTCAGACTTACCCAACCGGAGGCTGATATTGCCAAGATGGCACAGCGCGCTGGAAAGGTGGCCTTCGAGGATATCCGCATGGAGGTCTTCCTTTTTCCGGCTTCGGACAGCTTTGAGGAAGTTCGCGTAGTGGTCCGCACCCCCCTTGTATTCCTTCACCTTTTTGCCGGAGGGATCAAACAGGGTGGCGTTGTTGTACCCGGCGATCACCAGGGAGCCTTCCGGACCGATGAAAATATTGCCGACCTTGGCTCCCCGATAATCCGGGGTGGGCAAACCGCGCACTTCGAAAATCAG
>JAFMJU010000058.1 GCA_017853285.1 Gemmataceae bacterium | reverse complement strand
TCAGATTGAAAGGGGCCGGGGAATCTTTGGGACGCTCAGCCTTGGCCTTCGCGTAGGCTGCCCGAATCAGTTCCCGCCCCTTGGAGCGGTCGTTCGTCAAATCCTTCAGGGCGTTTTTGCGGGAAACGGACCCGGTGACGGCATTCAAGCTCGAAGCCGGGTCTGCGGGTGCTCCCTGCGACCAAACAAAACCCGACTGCCCCAGGCAAGCAAGCATGGTTGGAAGAGCGGCTTTCCAAGCCCGTGGTGCCATTTTCATTCCCTGTTCCTCACGATACCTGTGGGTGACCCTGCCGCTCTTGTTTGGGCTTGGGTGATCCAGACCCCTTATCTTTCAATAACCCAAGGCCATGGCAGCCCGCCAGCCCTTCAGGGTAAAACGCATCAGCCCGCTGGCCCCGTCCAGACCGCGGTTGGCGGCCGGGACGGGGAGCGGACTCCCCCGTTGGTCCTTGTTTGGAAAGGCTTAACGCGCCGGGGCGCAACCCGGTGGACAAGCGGTCGCCGGAGGCGGGGCGCAGTAGGCGGGTGCCCCATAAGCCGCCGGCGCATAACCAGCCGGAAGCGCATAGCCAGCTGGCTGGGCGGCGTAACCCGGGGCCGGAGCATAACCCGGGGGCGGCTGGACCGTTTGGGGACCGTAATTCCGCTCGCAATATTTATGGCAGGTGGCATGGCATCCCAGCGGTAGGCTGAGGAGCAAAACCCCCATCGCTCGAATCGCTATTTTCGCGAACATCACACCACCCTCCAGCCGCGTGTCGAAACCAATGCGCGAAAGCGGCCAACCAACTGATGGGCCGGCGTATGGTGGAGGCTGTCGGTAAAATCAAGAGGACTCTTCGGGATTTCCGGTAAAAAAGAATGGGGTAAATGGGATAAATCGCGAAAGACTAGGCCGATTCAGATTGATTCCAATCTCCTGGTACCCATTGGTCCGCTTCCTCACAGGTCCATAACCGTCTCCCCACGGTGAGGGGGTTGTTCTTCATCCAACTCATCACCAAAAGCACCTGATCGATTTGCTCCAATTTCCAAACACGCCATCCAGGTGGAACTCCGTCATTGGTTTCCAGCAATTTTCGCAACCTGGCAAGCGCTTTTGTTGATTGTTGGGGACGGCGCAGCGCCTCCAGCACCCTCCCCCGGTGCAGCAGGTACCAGGTTTCAACGCCGGAAGGCCCCAATACGGCGTGCACCCCATGGAGTCCCCAGGCCGCATCCAATCGGGCCAAATGCCCCTGAAGGTAGCGCATCTGTGCCATGCGGTCCCGCAGGGTAGCCGCCCGCTCAAAATCCGTTTCCTCGGCGGCGGCGAGCATTTGTTTTTCCAGGGACTCGATCGCCTTGGGGTTTCCAGACAAAAAATCAAGACAGGCGGCGACAGCATCTCCGTAAGCTTGGCGGCTGGCGCCCTCCAAGCAGGGGGCGATGCAAAGGCCCAATCCGTGGCGAAGGCAACCTGTCGGACCATTCCTTTGGCCGGCCATCAACAAAACCTGCCGGGATGGAAATAACGGGGGATGGGGCCTGGGGCATTCCCTCAATCGGAAATGCAGGTTCACCGCCCGGATCGCCTCGCGCATCCGACGAGTCCATGGCAAGGGGCCCCAATGCCTTGTGGCATGGGTCCTGACCTGCCGGACCGCCCGCAGGTAGGGGGCTGCCCCACCGGTCATCTCAAGGTAGAAGCGGGTCCGGTCCTCGGGCAGGCCCTTGACATTGCAAACCGGCGCCATCCGCCGGATCAGTTCCAGTTCCCTCAACAAGGCCGCGAATTCATCGGGAACCGGCTCCCACCAAATGGAACGCGCCAAACGCGCCAAACGCCCCGATTTTTCCTTGCGGCTACTGGGGTTGAAATAACCCAGAAGGCGCGTGCGCAGGCACTTGGCTTTGCCCAGGTAAAAAAGCTCACCCCGGCCATTGACCAAAGCATAAACCCCGGGCTGCCCCCTCGGACAAATCTCGGCCAATTTTTTCAAAAGGGTGCGGGAAGTGCCGGCTGAGACAAAAGCCGGACGGGGGTCCCCCCAGCCATGGAAGGCCGATGGCCCAAACCCTGAAAAAGCGGCGATGGGAAAAAGCCATCCCATGGGATGCTGCCGTCCTTGGCCCCGAATTTGGGGATCGAATCCCCCCTGCCATTTCGGCTTCCCTGACAATTTTGCCATGGAAACCGATTTTGGACCGCCATCCTTGGAACCGGCCCATGAATCACTATCCTACAGGATATACAGGGGTAACACGCATCCCCAGCCGGACCATTCCTTTCACCCGACCCGTTCAACGGGTTGGGTGTTTGTGCATGCCCGGAAGGCGTAGAAAGCGCCTAACTCCCAGCAAGGACCGGTTTTCCATCATGCCGAAGCGCACCGACCTCAAGAAGATCCTCATCATCGGCTCGGGGCCCATCATCATCGGCCAGGCTTGCGAGTTCGACTACAGCGGGGCCCAGGCCTGCAAGGCCCTGAAGGAGGAAGGCTACGAGGTGGTCCTGGTCAATTCAAACCCGGCCACCATCATGACGGACCCTGAGATCGCGGACCGGACCTACATCGAACCCATCACCTGGAAAACGGTCGAAAAGATCATCGAACGCGAGCGTCCTGATGCGCTTCTGCCCACCGTGGGCGGCCAGACCGCGCTCAACACAGCGATGGCCCTGAACAAGCACGGGGTCCTCGAAAAATACAAAGTTGAAATGATCGGAGCGGATCCGGTCGCCATCGACAAGGGCGAGGACCGGCAAAAGTTCAAGGAAGCCATGCGCAAAGTGGGGGTGGGGGTCCCCAAGAGTGGTGTGGTCCACACTATGGAAAAGGCCTACGAAATCCTTGCCGATGTCGGCTTGCCGTGCGTGCTTCGCCCCAGTTTCACCCTCGGTGGCACCGGTGGTGGGATCGCGTTCAACCGCGAGGAGTTCACAGACCTCATCCGCCGCGGCCTGGAACTGAGCCCGGTGGGCGAGGTGCTGGTTGAGGAATCCATCCTCGGATGGAAGGAATATGAACTCGAGGTGATGCGGGACAGCGCCGACAATGTCGTGATCATCTGCAGTATCGAGAATTTCGACCCGATGGGTGTGCACACCGGGGACAGCATCACCGTTGCCCCCGCGCAGACCCTGACAGACAAGGAATACCAGCGCCTGCGGGACGCCTCCCTGGCCATCATCCGCGAGATCGGCGTGGCGACGGGTGGCAGCAACATCCAATTCGCCATCAACCCCGCCAACCGCGACCTCGTGGCCATCGAGATGAACCCGCGGGTCTCCCGCTCCAGCGCACTGGCCAGCAAGGCGACCGGCTTCCCCATCGCCAAAATTGCGGCCAAACTGGCCGTGGGTTACCGGCTGGACGAGTTGCGCAACGACATCACCCGGGAAACCCCGGCCTGTTTCGAGCCCACGATCGACTATGTGGTCACCAAAATCCCCCGGTGGGCCTTTGAGAAATTCCCCGAAGCCGACCCCACCCTGACCACGCAGATGAAATCGGTCGGGGAAACCATGGCGATCGGCCGCACTTTCCGCGAGTCGCTGCAAAAGGCATTACGCGGCTTGGAAACCGGCCGTTTCGGCCTGGGTCTCGACGCAAAGGATCTGTGGGGCACACCGAACCAGCCTTCCCTGGAAGAAATCACCCACAAGCTGGCCACGCCCAACTCGGATCGGATCTGGTTCATCCGCTACGCGATGCTGGCCGGCATGACGGACGCCGAGATCCACCAGCGAACCAGGATTGACCCGTGGTTCCTGGCGCAACTCCGTTTAATCGTCGACCTGGAGCCCCCCCTCAAAAAGGCCGGAGCCGCAGGTGTTTCCGGCCTGGGAGCCGAACTGCTTTGGGAAGCCAAGCAGGCGGGCTTCTCTGACAGGCAACTCGCCCATGTTGCCGGCACCAACGAGATGGAAATCCGTCGGCACCGCAAGGAATTGGGCGTCATCCCGGTTTACAAGCGGGTGGACACCTGCGCGGCTGAATTCGAGGCTTACACCCCTTATTTTTATTCGACCTATGAGCGCCCGGCCCTCAAGGTTCAAGCCGACGGTTCTATCCGGCCGGAAGTGGACGATGAGGCCGCGGTCATCGACAACCGACCCAAGATCATGATCCTGGGCGGCGGCCCGAACCGGATCGGTCAGGGGATCGAATTCGATTACTGCTGCTGCCAGGCGTCCTTCGCCCTGAGGGAGTCTGGTTTCGCCTCGATCATGGTGAACTCCAATCCCGAAACCGTATCCACCGATTATGACACCTCGGACTATCTCTTTTTTGAACCGCTCACAACCGAGGATGTCCTCAATATTGTCGAAAGGATGAATCCCCGCGGCTTGATCGTCCAGTTTGGCGGACAAACCCCGCTGAACCTTGCACGGGCCCTGGAAGCCGCCGGCGCTCCCATCATCGGCACCAGTGTTGAAAGTATCGACACCGCGGAGGACCGCGAGCGCTTTCAGGCCATGGTCACCGAGTTGAAGTTGGCCCAACCCCCGTGTGGCACCGCCACCGACCTGCAGCAGGCCCTCCGCGTGGCCCGCCAGATCGGGTTCCCCGTTCTGGTTCGGCCCAGCTATGTGCTGGGTGGCCGCGGTATGGAGATCGTCTACGACGACGCCAACCTGACCCGGTACATCAACAACGCGATCGATTTGTCCCCCGGCAAACCGATCCTCATCGACAAATTCCTGGAATCCGCGATCGAGGTCGATGTCGACTGCATTTGCGACGGCGAACGTACCGTCATCGGCGGCGTGATGCAGCACATCGAGGAAGCCGGAATCCACTCCGGCGACTCGGCCTGCGTGCTCCCTCCCCACAGCCTTCCCCAGTCGGTGGTCGACGAAATCCAGCGCCAGACATCGGCCATGGCCCTTGCTTTGAAAGTGCGCGGCCTGATGAATGTCCAGTTTGCGGTGGCCGGCTTGAAAAATCTGGCCAACCCCGCCGAGGCCGCCGCCGCTGCCGGTCAGGCCCAGATTTTTGTGCTCGAGGTGAACCCCCGAGCCAGCCGCACCGTGCCTTTCGTTTCCAAGGCCACCGGGGTTTCTTTCGCGCGGTTGGCGGCCCTGGTCATGGCGGGTGCAACCCTGGACCAACTGGGCCTGAAGGCCCCGGTGGTTCCCAAGCACTTCTCCGTGAAGGAAAGTGTTTTCCCGTTCAACAAGTTCCAGGGGGTGGACATCATTCTGGGCCCGGAAATGCGTTCCACCGGCGAAGTGATGGGCATCGACGCCTCATTCGGAATCGCCTTTGCCAAAAGCCAACTGGCTGCCAGCAATCCCCTGCCCGAATCGGGCAAGATCTTCCTTTCGGTGGCCGACCGGGACAAGCCGGTGGCTTCCCAGATCGCGAAAGGATTGGTTGAACAGGGATACCAACTCGTTTGCACTCGGGGAACAGCCCAACTGCTTCGGCAATCTGGAATTGAAGCCCAGGAGGTCGCCAAATTGCAGGAAGGGCGCCCCAACCTGATTGACCTGATGAAAAACGGGGAAATCGCCTTGGTGATCAACACTCCAAGCGGCAAGGGCGCCCGAACGGATGAGGGACGCATCCGGGCGGCTGCCGTTTCCCACGGGGTGACCTGTATCACTACCATCGCGGCGGCTTTCGCCGCCCTGGAGGCCTTCAGGGCTCTCAAAAAGCACGATTGTGGCGTGGTGGCCTTGCAGGACCTGTATTCCCCCAAGCGCAAACCGGTCTCATTCAGGGCTGGCAACTGACCCTAATTAGTATGACATAGTAAAACAAAAGCCCAATCCTTTAGCGGGATTGGGCTTTTTTCTTGTCGAGGGATTTGGTTTGGGCAATTTCTACTTGTCTGGCGACTTTGCGCCGGCAAGATATCAAGAGGCCCTTCCGTCCCCGGCTGGCTTCAGATCGTTTGTCCCTGCCAGTTCACCAAGGGGAGTTTTCAACCGTGCGTTTGATTCCCCTCGACTCCGGGACTGGTGTGGAAATCAGGTTCGACCGCCCCATCCTTTTGGTGGGGCGCCATGAGGAATGCGACATACTGCTTGATTCCCGCAAAGTTTCACGCAAGCACTGCCTCGTGGCATTGTTGGGCGATTCCCTGGTCGTGAGGGACCTCGGCAGCACAAACGGTATTCAGGTGAATGGAAAATCAGTTGTGGAGGCAAGGGTGCTTTCAGGGGATGAACTCGCGATCGGCGGGTGCAGGTTTCGCCTGGAACCGGAGCCGAATGAACTCGTCTCCCCTCATGGCACCCTGCAGTCCCTTCTGAGGTAATGCCCCACAAGCCAGCCCGCAATCATCAACTGCTGGCGCTCCTGTAGGAGCGGATGGCCTTCCGGAATACCCACCGGCTGGCCAGCAGCATCATGAAACCCGCGCAAATGGTCCATCCCAGGATTGCCGGCTCAAGGATGCGCACCATTGCCTCAGCCGGGACGCTTACCACCAGCAAGGCCGGGAGCAGGAAGGTGAAAACCTTCTGGATCAAAACCGCCCACGGTTCCTCGTAAATATCTCTTGGATAACGCATCAGCGAGGAAAAGAGCCACCACAACTCCATCAGGCTTTGGTTGCGCACCATCCAGATTGCCGTCGATGCCAGCATGAGCAAAAAGGAATACGCCATGGCGATTCCTGAGGCCAAAGCCACCAGAAATCCTCCCAACCGGGCAAGGGTGACCGGTTCAGCAAGCTCCCAGAGCCCGAATCCCATCAACGCGCCCCCGATCAGGATCTTGGGCGCGGTGGACCAGTCGATGTGGCGAAAACTGAGGAGAAACTGCTCGTCAATCGGCTTCAAAAGGAAAAAATCCAGATTTCCCGTGCGGACCAGTTCACCAAACTCGACACAGTTTTCAAGAAACAGGGTCTCGATTAACCCTTCCAGGGCGTAATAACACCCGAGAAAAAACAGGTACTGGTACTCGTTCCAACCCTCAATGCGGGAAGTGTTTCGAAAAATAGTGTGAAAAAAAAGCAGCAGGATTCCCAGCCAAACCACCTCCAGCAGCACCTTCATCAGGAAATTGCCTCGGAAAGCCATTTCCCGGTTCAGGCTAAACCGACCAAAGGCCCCCAACAGGCGGAAATAGCTTCCCAACCCGCGCCGGATGCCGGCGTCCTTGCCACCTTCCAAGGGAAACCTCCCGGGGAATCACCCGCCAAAGGCGCTGAATCGCCGCAAACCGAACCGCAGGGCGATCCGTCCGACCACGAAAAAGGCCAAGCACCAGCCACACTCGACTAGCAATCCCCTCACCATCGATTCGGTGGACTCCCGACCCAGAATCACCGAGGCAGGAAAGTAGGCAAGATACTGGAATGGTAGTTCTTTCAGGAACATCGCCATCCTGCCACCGAACAGGTCCAGCGGCATCAGGTGGCCGGAAAGAAAAAAACTGACCGTGTTGACCAGGTACAGGAACGAACTAATTTCCAGGAACCAGAATCCCAGTAACCCCAGCGCGAATTCCATCAGATAACCCAGCAAAAAGCCCAGCAACAGGCTTGCCAGCCAGGCCCCCCAAACCATCGGTTCTCCAGGCCACTCGAAATAACCACGCATCAGCCAGAACAGGATTGCATAAGGCAGCACGGAGGTGACGATGTAGGCCACCTTGTGGGCCGCCCGGTAGGCGAGCAGATGTGCCTGGAGATCGAGGGGCTGTACCAGATACCGCTTGACGGTTCCTTCGCGGATTTCCCGGGCGATACCGGATGCCAGCCCGGGCATGGAGGAAAACATCCGGCTGACATGCACCAGCAACAGGTAGGCGATCACCTGCCTGCAAGTGTACCCCTCGATGGTGTCGTTCCCGCTGCCACGGTATACGGCCGACCACAAAAGGACACTTGTCACCAGGGGAAGAAAACGAAGGACCGTACCGAGCAGAAAATCAGCCCGGTAGGCCAACCTTTCGACCAGGGAAACACGAAAAATCCGCAGGTATTTGCGCGCCGCGCCCAAGACACCCGCGGGCCGAAAAGCCGGAAGGGCGGGAACCGAACTCATGGCTGGGTCGCCCCGGACCCGAAAGCCATGGCCACCACATCTTCAAGCGGCGGGTCCTGCACGCTCAAATCGACCAGCCCTGGCATATCCACCACTGCCGAAAGGGTTTGGGCTACCCGGCTTTTCTCCAGATTCAACTCGGCCACCGGGCCGGTAATCTTGCATTCACCAAACCGGTCCAATCCAACAGGAACGGCACCCTCGAATTGCAATCGCACCAGTTTTTTGCGGCCGAAACGATCAAGCAAACCGGAAAGTTGACCATCGTACTGAAGGGCCCCCTGGACGATCATCAGGACCCGCGAGCAAAGGGCTTCCACATCCCGCATGTAATGGCTGGTCAGGATGATGGTCGCGCCCTTGCGCTGGTTGTATTCGCGCAGACAGCGCTGGATGGTGCTTTGGGCAACCACATCCAGGCCGATGGTGGGTTCATCAAGCAGCAGAACCCCGGGTTCGTGCAATAGGGACGCGATCAATTCCATTTTCATTCGCTCGCCCAGCGACAACTCGCGGACGGGCTGCCGGGTCAATTTTTCAACCCCGAACAGTTCGACCAATTCCCCAAGGGTCCGATCAAAACGGGCCCGGTCCAGGGAATAGATTTCGCGGTGCAATTCGAAACTGTCGGCGGCGGGAAGGTCCCACCAAAGCTGGTTTTTCTGCCCCATCACCAGGGAGAACTGCCTTCGGAAGGAGTCCTCCCTTTCCCAAGGCGTGTATCCAAGCACCCGGGCGGTTCCGCTGGTCGGATAAACCAGGCCAGCCAGCATCTTCAGGGTTGTGGTTTTTCCGGCGCCGTTGGGCCCCAGGAAAGCCACCATCTCCCCATGCCCGATCTGGAATGAGACATCGCGCACCGCCTCCACGGTGCGCGTTTCTCCCTTCCATAGCCCGCGAAGGCTGGCCAACAGTCCAGCCTTTTTCTGACCTACCCGGTAGGTGCGGCAAAGGTGACTGGCTTCGATCGCGAAACCGGACCTGCTGGCGGAAGGCACGGGCATCAATTCTCCAGACAGGCTTTGGCCAAACGGTAGCCCTTGGCGATGTCACGCACCCGGTCCGCCTGGCTGCCCACCTCTCGCTCGATGCACAAGGGGCCGTCAAACCCGACCTTCCGCAGCGTGTGGATGAACAAGGGGATATTCGCGCGCCCCTCGCCCAACGGAACCTCCTGCCCCCATTCTCCCGCCACCTTGGGAGGGAATGCGTCCTTCAGATGGACACTTCGGATGTCCGGGCCTAGGATCTCAACCGCCTCGATGGGATCCCCCATGTTGTACAGCAGCATGTTGGCTGGATCGAAATTGACCTTCAGGTTCGGGCACGCCAGGTCATCCAGCGTGCGGCGAAGCAACCTCGCGCTTTCCTGGCCGGTTTCCAGTGCGAGAGTCACGCCTTTTTCCGCTGCCAAACCCGCGGCTCGGGCCAGGGTATCCAGCATGGGCTTTCGTTCCGGGCTTCCAGGTTCCGGAAGAAAACCGGCATGCATCATCAAGTCCCGCAATCCCAACTCGCGGGTGCGATCCAGGGCCCAGCGAAGCCGGTCCATCCGCTCTGGCCGGGTCGCTGGATTTCCAAAACCGCCGGTTTGCTCAATGGTCGCGGGGGTGGTGTAATCCTCCCCGGGAAAACCGAGCATCGCCCCGGTCATTTGCAGGCCGGCCGCAAGCGCCGCCTTGGGCATGGCGTCCCCCTCCTCCCAAGAGGCGTGGTGGGGATCACCGCAGGCGATCTGCACCGCCTGAATCCCAAGGTGCGCCATCAGGCTTTTCAGTTCCCCGACGGAACCCACCTGCAACGACCAACTGCAAACGCCGAGATTCATGGGTTCACTCCTTGAAAAAGGCCCTTTTCAAACACCGGGTTCCAGGTGACAGCTCAAGGGTCCCAGCTTGCCCTCGTGAAAGGTGGTGATCTGTTCCAGCTTCAATTCGCCTAATTCCTTGCCGCCCGACCAGACGATGGCCCGTTCTTTTTCGTGGGCCTCAAGTGTCAGTTGATGTGATTTTTCCACCGGGTAGTTGAACACCTTGCACAGCACGGCGACCACAAAGGCGAAACTGTGGTGGGGGTCGTTGTGCAGCACCAGGTTGTAGGGTGGCAACCTTTCAACCCGGGTGATCTGTTCGGGTAGGACCGACACACCGGAATCCGGTTCTTGCGTTTCGTCAGGCATGCTGGATCAAGAGCCCTTGGTCGGTCGGAGTTCACAAGCGGGAAAAGCTGCGGCTTGTCTCAATCTTGAGATTTTACAGCATGTCAGCTTTGGCTCAATGGCCCGGCATTGACCCGGCTTAAGCCAAAAAATGGCATCGAACACACTTCATGCCAACTGGCGAATCCATTCAGCCCAGTCCGAATAACGGCATGCCAGTTCCCGGGTATCCGGCCGGTTCCAGTCCGCGAAGTCAAAGCCTGGGGCCATGGCCGTTCCCACCAACGACCAAGCCCCTCCCTCCGCCACCCTGCTCCCCTGAACGGCCCCACCAGGGACCACCACCTGTTGAACGGCTCCCGGATGCCCAATCGGGCCCAGAACCACCCGCCGTCCTGCCTCGAATCCGACCTCGTCCAGAATGAGCAGTTCGAGGGGAGCACCTCCTTGAAAGAAATAGACCTCTGGCCCGGGCAAGCGGTGCAGTTTCGAACATTCTCCCCGGCGCAAAAGATAAAGGATGCAGGTCCCCAGCGGTCGGGATTTCCCATGAACAGGGTGCGAAACTGTCGCTTCCGAACACCAGGTTTCCCGGAACCAGCCCCCTTCTCCGGGCAAAGGTTTCAGGTCCAGCAGTTTGATCACCTCTTCAGCGTTCATTCGATTTTTCCGCACGCCTCAAGGTCACCAGCATCACTTCCGGGCGGCAATTCCACCGCAGGGGATGGGTTCCCCCAAGGCCCTTGCTCACATACAGGATTGTTTTTCCTTGCTGGAACCAACCTCTGTCCAGAGACCGCCCATGCTTGCTCGGCATCACCAGCGGGCCGAAAGCCGGCAGGCAAACCTGCCCTCCGTGGACATGGCCGGCAAACATCAGATCCACCTGATGCCCTGCGGCCCAATGGAGGTGGTCCGGTGTATGGGAAAGCAACAATCGGAATATACCCCCCGGGGCATCCTGCATGTTTGGATCGCCGCCAAACCAAGGGGTCTCTATCCCCCCCACGACCATCGGCTCACCACGCACCTGAATCACTTCCCAGCGATTTCCCAATTCGATGAATCCCAGTCTTTTAAGATCCTTCCGCAAGTGTTCGGGTCCGTACCAGGAATCATGGTTTCCCAGCACCACCAATCCCTTTTCTTTCCATTTCAGCCGGCCAAGGGTTCCACCCACCCATTGATGAAATGCCGTGCCATCGACGATGTCGCCAGTGCACAAAACCAAATCCGGTTGCCGCCCCTGGCAGTGGTCCAATACCGCTTGGTACCACTCCCTTTCAGGGGTCCCATGAAAATGCAAATCCGAAAGGTGCATCAGGCAAAGGCCGTCCCAAGCGGCCGGAATATCGGGCATTTCCACTGAATATTCGAGTATTTCCGGTCTCAGGGTTTCATTGAACGGAAGGTGCGCAAGCCAGTTCCGCATTCCCGTTCCGCCATACCTTTTTCCCGGTAGCCCTGCAAAATCCAGTTGTTCCCTTCCCTCAATTCGGATCCCCTTCGGAAATCGTCTTTTCAAGCGGCCAAGCGTCACACCCAGAAAAACGGGGATTGCAATCAGGCAAAAAGCCCCATGCGCCAAGGCAATCCAATCCGCGGTGCCTTCCGGTTCCAATCTGAAAAAACTAGGGGAAAGCCGCCACCAAAGAAACGGGGGCAAAAAAAGAAAGCCGCCGTGCAGCAACTGGAAAAAATCCGCCAAACGCCGACTATGAACTCGGCCATAAAAAAAATTGTGGCTCCAGGTCAGGATCACCCCATGGCCCAGCCAGACCATCGCGGCCAATATTATCCATGCGGCAAAGGGCACCGGAAACTACCCGTTGGTTCTAGTCTGGGAAATCTTGCTATTATCCTATGGAAAAACCAACCCATTTTTGCGAAACAGCCCGGTTTGCCACCGGGCTGTTTCGCAAAAATGGACTGTTTCTGGCAATTTGAGAATCACTCAGGTGCGATCCGAACCCGGGCAACACCAGGGATACTTGAGCAGGCTTGGGCAAATTCCATTTGGCGGGAGGGGCTTGAGCCCCCTTGGATCACCAATACGCCGCCCTCCAATTGGTATCGGATCAGGCCAAAACCGGGTTGCCGGCGCAC
>JAFMJU010000540.1 GCA_017853285.1 Gemmataceae bacterium | reverse complement strand
CAAGCTGAAGGCCCCCGAGGGGTTGACGATCGGCCGGCCTTTATCCGGGGGAGTGGTGGTGGCGATGGTGAACGGTCAGGCCATCCTGGAGGAGGAGGTGCGGGTGGCCATGGTGCAGGGAGGCCTAGGCGAGGGCCAGCCGATGGCTGAACAACGGCGCCTGGCACTGGAGACCCTGATCGACCGCGAGTTGGTGGTGCAGGATTGCACCATGCGGTTGAGCAGGAACCCGCAGGCCCAGAAATTCCTGGACAAGCTGAAGGAACTGGCTGGCAAGGAATTCGACCGTTACCTGAAACAGATCAAAACGAGGAACCGGATCGAGAGCGACGAGGAATTCGAGAAGGTGCTGGAAGCCCAGGGGATGCCCCTGGAATTGATGCGCCGGCAACAGGAGCGGAACTTCATCGCGATGAATTACCTGCAGCAGCGGGTGATGAGCGCGATGGACCGGATCGGCCGGGCGGAGCTGGAAGAATATTACCGGACCCGCCCCGACGAGTTCAAAGTGCGTGACTCGGTGCGCTGGCGGCACCTGTTCATCGCGATCGCGCGGCACAACAGCAAGGAAGACGCGCGGCGCGAGGCCGAATCCCTGGCGGCACGCGTGAGGGCCGGCGAGGACTTCGGGGAACTTTCGCGCAAGCACTGCCACGGCGACAGCGCGCTGCGCGGTGGCGAGGGAGTGGGGCGCTTCCGCGGCGAGATCAAACCAGCCGAGCTGGAGGAGACCCTGTTCAAGATGCGTCCCGGCGAGGTTGGGCCGGTGGTGGAACTGCGCACGGGATTCCATGTCTTTCAACTGGTGGACCGGGAATACGAGGGGCAAAAACCCTTTGACGAGAAGGTGCAGAAACAGATCAAGGCGCGGCTGCGCGAGGAGGCCTCGCAGCGGGAAATGAAGGCGGTGGTGACCGAACTGAAACGCGGCGCGGTGATCGATTACATGGACCGGTGATCCGGCGAACCCTCCCCCGGGTAATCGCGTGGTAGAATAGAACCGTGCCCTGAGTGATTTCTCCCCCAACGAGGGTTCTGTCCATGTCCGGAATTGTGCGTCAAGAATCGAGCAATCCCGCCTGGCGGGCGATTGACAACGCTGGCGGCTACGCCGCCAACCCCGCCAACGCGATGACCATGACGGGCGCTGTGGGCAAAACCGGCGTGCTGCTTGGACTTTTGCTTGCCTCGGGCATCGTTTCCTTCGGTTACGCCACCGACCTGATCCGGGATGGGGGCAACCTGCCCACAGGGCTGATGGCGGGCGGCATCATCGGCGCCCTGATCGCCGGTTTGGTGCTGGCCTTCAAGCCCTCGTTCGCGCCGGTGCTGGCACCTGTGTACGCCGGGCTGGAAGGGATGGCGCTGGGCGCGATCACCGCGGTGGTGGAAAGGTTCAAGCCGGGCATCGGCGTGGAGGCGATCACGCTGACAGCGGGCATTTTGGGCGGAATGCTATTTCTGTATTACAACGGCGCATTGCGGGCGACGCCGTTTTTGACCAAGGCGATCGGCGCCTCGATGATGGCGATCCTTGTGGCCTATCTGGCCACCTGGATCGGAGGCATGTTCGGCTACAGGATCCCCTATATCCATGACAACGGGATCATCGGCATCGGTTTCTCGCTTTTTGTGGTGGGCGTCGCCTCCTTCTCGTTCATTTTGGATTTCGCCCAGGTCGAGCGGCATGTGTACGAGCAGTCGCCGAAGTACATGGAGTGGTATTGCGGCTACTGCCTGATGGTGACGGTGGTGTGGCTGTATATGGAACTGGTGAAGCTGCTTTTGAAGCTGAATTCGCGCGACTGATAGCGGTTTTAAACCAATAAACAAACAGCCCCGGACAGAGATGCCCGGGGCTGTTTGTTTTGATTCACCGAGGAACTCGCAAGGCGCCAACCGAGAAAAAACCAAATCAGCCTGTGAGCTTGAGCCCCTCGAACTCGGTGCCCTTGCTGAAAACCCGGACGAGGGGCGTGGTCATGATGGTGGTGATGACCGCCATGAGCACCAGCATGGTGAACATGCTGTCGGGCAGCACGCCCAATTCCATTCCGACATTGATGACAATGAGTTCCATCAGGGCGCGAGTGTTCATGAGCACGCCGATGATGTTGGATTCGCGCCATGAGAACCCTGTGGCCCTTGCGGCAAGCAGGCAACCGCCCCATTTGCCGGCCACGGCTGCCGCCAGCACCGCGAAGGCCGCCAGGATGGTGATATAGCTGTCGAGCGTGCCGATTTTTGTGCGCAGGCCTGTGGAAGCAAAAAAGATGGGCAGGAAAAAGGCCGTGACGAAGAGCCTGAGGTTTTTCTGCAGCATCTCGGCCAGCTCACGCTCGCTGGAAAGGATGGCCCCTGTCAGGAAAGCGCCAAAAATGGCGAAAATGCCAATCCAACTGGTGGTGGCCGCCGCCATGAAAATGGCGATCAGCAGCAAGCCCAGCAGGCCCAAGCTGGGTTGGCCCTGGTTTTTTTGGAGGAACCATCGGGTGCTCCTGCAGAGCAGTGGGCGCACCACCCAGACCATGAAGGCGAGGAAGGTGAGGGAAAGCCCCGCCATGGTGAACAGCGACCTGACGGAATAAGAGCCCCCTTCCAGTTGGGAATGGGCGAAACCGGCGACGGTCGCCAAAAGAATCCAGCCGGAGGCATCGTCCATGGCGGCCGCGGTGATGGCGATAGCGGCGAGGCGAGTGCGCGAGTCCACCCACTCGACCAGCAGCCGCCCCATGATGGGCAGCGCGGTGATGGACATGGC
>JAFMJU010000539.1 GCA_017853285.1 Gemmataceae bacterium | reverse complement strand
AAATCCCCCGTCCGGGCCTGCCGGAAAAGGCGTAATTCCTCAGCGGGTCCTTCTCCCGGAAGCGGCTGGGAAATTCCGGGTGGTGGAAAAATGGCTGCCATGGGGCCAAGCATACACCAATATCCAACCATTTTTTCCAAAGGTTGTAACCAAACTGGTTCTGGAGGATCAGCCTGTCAGGGAACCAGCAAGGGAGGCTCGACATGGCAACCACGGAAAATGGCCCGGCGTGCAGTGTGGGTGGCAAGGCGGATCGCCTGCGGCACCGGATGATCTGCGTGATGGGGGGAGCCTTGGCGGTGGCCGGCACAGTCACGGCCCTGTTGGGGCACCACCAGGCAGGCGCAATGGTTGCCGCGGTGGGGGCCTTGGTGCTTCTCACCATTCCCCACACCCAATCGAAGTGAAATAGATGGCCGGGGCGCACGGACAGCAAAAACCGTTAGGGAGCAGCCACATGGAAATCTTGTTCTTTGTCGGTGTTCTGGTGCTGTGGTTCGCCCTGCAGATGTGGATTTTGCCCAGCCTGGGTGTGCCCACCTGAATGTCCGGGGATTGCTCGCCGCGGTCGCGGCCTGAAGCCCAGGTCCAGTCCCCCGGGGATGAGGCTGCCAATCCAATCCCGTCGGACCCTCTGGAAAAGCGGTGAAAACCATGCAAGCGCATCAGACCCCCGTGTCCGCAGGCAAGCGGGTTGCCAACCTTCTCAGGAACCTGTTGGTCTTCACGCTGGGAATCGCCGGGCTGGCCTTGTTTCTGGCCTGGATGGGTGGAGCCTTCCACCACAAGGTCCAACCCGGCGAAAAGCCGTTGGAGAAGGCTAGCGCCAAAGGGCGCGACCTGTTCCCAGTGGTCGCCGAGCTGACCGTGGATAACCAAAACGCCGTGGGTACCGTGCAGCCGAGGCGCCGCACCGAGATCGCCAGCCAGATTCTGGCGAACATCCGTGAGATCAAGCCGCGTCCGGGCGACAAGGTGGCTGCCGGGGAGTTACTCATCCTGCTGGATGATCGCGAACTGCTGGCCCAGCAGCGTGAGGCCCTGGCCAGCCAGGCAGCAGCCGATGCCGATCTGGTCACCCGCCGGGGAGATTTGGCCCGGGCGCGGTCCCTGCGGGGCACAGCCGCCTTGAGCATGGACGAGTTCGCCCGCATCGAGGGCGCCTTCAAGGTGGCCGAGGCGCAAGTGAAGCGGGTGCAGGAAACCATCGCCCGCATCGAGGTGCAGCTCAGCCATACCCGGATCAATGCTCCCAACGCCGGCATCATCGGCGACCGCTTCGCCGAGCCCGGGGACTTGGCTGCTCCCGGCAAACCCCTGCTCACCTTCTACGAACCCGAGAATCTGGAGCTGCATGCCAGCGTTCCCGAGAGCCTGGCGACCGGCCTGGCCCTGGGCCAACCCCTGCTGGTGCGGGTGGATGCGGGCAACTACACCACCAACGCGGTCATTCGCGAGATAGTTCCCCAGGCCGATCCGACCAGCCGCAGCGTGTTGGTCAAGCTCACCCTCCCCAAGATCGGCAGCACCCAGCTTCTGCCAGGCATGTACGGCCGGGTCGCCATTCCGGTGGGCCGTTCCGAGCGGGTCTGGATACCGGGTCAGGCGGTCCGGAATATCGGTCAACTGGATCTGGTGGAAGTGGTTGACGCCGAAAATCGCCTGACGCGGCGTTTTGTACGGCTGGGTCGAGAGGACCGCGGACGCGTGGAGGTTCTGTCCGGCCTGAAGCCAGGCGAACAGATCGCCTTCCCTGCCCACTGATCCAACCGCCATTCAAAAATAAACCCAGGTGTCGCCATGAGCCAATCCCAGGAAAAAGACCAGGGATTCACCGCGAAGGTGGTGGAGATGTTCCTCACCGGGAACCTCCCCATCCTCCTCATCATCGTCATGCTGGCGGCCGGGGCCGCGGCGTTGATCCTCACGCCGCGCGAGGAGGACCCGCAGATCGTGGTGCCGCTGGCGGATGTGTTCATCCGCATGCCGGGCGCCAGCGCGGAGGAGGTGGAGCAGCAGGTGGCTAGCCGGCTGGAGCGGCTGCTGATGCAGGTCGACGGGGTGGAGTATGTCTACTCCATGTCCCGGCCGGGCGAGGCGGTGGTGACGGTGAAGTTCTTTGTGGGTGAGCACCGCGAGAACAGCCTGGTCAAGCTGCACAACAAGATCTCCATGAGTTCTGATCAGGTCCCTCCGGGTGTGACCGGGTGGGTGGTCAAGCCCATCGAGATCGATGATGTCCCGTTCGTGAACATCACGCTCACCAGCAAGACGGTGGATGATTTCACGCTGCGCCGGGTGGCGGAGCAGGTGGAGGTGGGCCTGCAAAGCGTGGCGGATACCGCCCGCACCGAGGTGGTGGGTGGTCGCAAGCGCCAGTTGCGCGTGCTGCTCGACCCGGAGCGCATGGCCGGCCGGCAGGTCACCCCGCTGGATGTGGACCGGGTGCTGCGGGCCGCCAATGTGAACATGCGCGCCGGCACGCTACGCGCCGCCGACAAGGAGGTCACCGTCGAGAGCGGACCGTTCATCCGCGACACGGCCGAACTGGAGTCGCTGGTGGTGGGGGTGCATGATGGCCGTCCCACCCGGCTAGGGGAGATCGCGAGGGCCGTCGATGGCCCGGAGGAGCCCAACAACATTTCCCGCATCCGCTTCGGCGCGGGTTCCGGTCAGGCCTTGGGCGAGGATCAAGCGGCGGTGACGGTTGGGGTCGCCAAGCGTAAAGGCAGCAATGCCGTCAGCGTGGCACGGGACATCGAG
>JAFMJU010000538.1 GCA_017853285.1 Gemmataceae bacterium | reverse complement strand
GCCGCAAAAGCCTTCCATTCGTCTGCGCCACATCCCTTGCCGGGGTGATTGGATGGCTTTTGCCCACACAAGCCCTCGTCATGGCCACCCTCGTGGAACCGACCTGGATGTCTGAGGTGATCCGGGCCCCGTTGGCAGGCTGGTGGAATTTGCCCCTGGCGGTTTTTTCAGTCGGCGTGGCCTGGTGGATGCACCGCTCGTTGCCCGGGATGCGTGCCGAAATTTGGTTGACCCAATTCATCCTGGTTTTCGCGGGCCTTGCCACCGCTTGGGCGACACTGGGTTTGGACACGGAAGAAAGCCCCCAGGGGGTTTTGGCGGTGCTGGCCTCCTGGTCGCTGGGTGGTTTGGCCCTGGGAATGTTCCGCAGCCGCTGGTCCGCCTTTTTCGCCCCGGTATTCCTTGGGTTCGCCTGGTTTTTGGCCTGGAGCCAGTCAGGGAGAATGCCGGCGGCTTCACCACTTTGGAGCATGGTCCCGGCCTGTGCAGCGTGGCTGATGGGATCCTTCCACAGCCTGATTCATGGCAAGCGGTGGGTCCTGCTGGGCTCCGTCGGTTCCATCATGGTCGGACTTTCCGCATGGTCGGCCTTTGAATCGGTTCACTTCGGACCAGGCTTGCTGGTTGGAGCATTGCTGATTGCCTTGAACCTGATGGCCTTGGAAATGCGTCACCAAAGGGATTGGCTTGCCCCCCAAAGCTACCGCAAAGCCCTCCGTTTGAGGGAACCCTCACTTTGGCTTGGTGTCTGCCAGATCCTCCTTCTGGCCGGGAGTTTTCTGACTGTTCGGGATTCGGGACATGGGGGCTGGCTGGCCCTGGCATTGATTGCCCAATCGGTTGTCCTCTGGATGGTCCGTGGCGACCAATCGGCCCAACTGGCCCAATTGCAAGGCCTTGGGGCGGCCATGGCGGGTGGTTTGTTTGCCATGGGTGTGGGTGAAAGCCTTGATTCCCAGGTCGTTTTCCCCGGGCTCCTGGCCACCGTTCCTTCCCTTGGTTTTTTTGTTCCGGGAGCCCTGGCTGGAATCGGGATCCGACAAATGGTCACGCGCCATGACAAATCACCGAAAGACCGCGGGCCACAAATGGCTTTGGGCATCCTCGCCGCGCCGTCTTTGTTCACTCTTTTCCAATCGGTTTCTCCCTCTCCGGATTGGTCTCAATGGATCATGGCCTTTATCTCGGCCAGCCTGTGGCCCGCCCTGGCATGGATAACCGGAACCCGAGCAGGGCATTCCTCCCGGGGGTGGTACCAAGCCTCCCTGATAGCCACGGTGATCCCATTGGCAATGGCTGGTATCAGCCTCTTTGGCATTGAAGGGATCGGGATCCAGGAAGTGGCCATTGCGACCTTGTTGGCCAGCGGGTTGACCGCTGGTTGGTGCCTGATCGCTCCCCATGTGGATATTGCGTGGTCGCTTCAGTCTCGCCAGGCATTCGCGACCACCGGGCGACACTTGCTGGCATTGGGGCTGGCCCCCATGTGCGTGTTGGCTGGGTTGGCACAAATCAGCACTGGTACCGGCTTTTCCGACAGCCAGTGGCTGACCGTGCCAGGGATTTGCTTGGCCGCCCTTGTCTCGGCCGTGCTAGCCAACGAACAGCGCAGCCTTCGGAAGGCCATGCGACTCCAGGCCTTTTGCCTTGGCTTCCTTATGCTGGGCTTGGTTTGGATGTGCGGATCGTTGCAATTCTCTGCCAGTGTTTCAAGAAACTCGGCATTCTTTTTTGGGTCACTCCTCCTCCTTGTTGGCGCGTCCTCGCGGGGCCGGACTTCGGCATGGCAACCATCTCTCCAATCCGGCGGGACGATTGCGCAGCTTGCCGTATTGGGGTGCCTTGGCTTGTCATTGGTTACTGAAACCAGCCTGCCTGGCTTTTTGGCCGGCTGGGGGATCGACACCTTTGCCACCGATTGGAGATCGTGGCTGTTGGAAATTTCGATCCTGAGCCTGCTGTTTGGCATCACCGGGCGATTTGCCTCGGGTGAGAACTTGCACCCATCCATTCGCCTGGCATTCCTCGCATGGGCGGCAACCGGGTGGGTTGGTATCGCGATCGGCAGTCAGGGTGCCAACGCGCCAGGCTGCCTCCTGGCGGCTACCGGGCTGATTTGTGGAGCAAGCTGGGTGATTCGGCAGCCGGCCGTCAAACCTCATCAGTCGGGTGAACTCCCGAACCGGGAAGCGGCTTGATCGCCCGGGCCTTCAACTGGTCCGCAACCTTTTCGGGGGACGGAAAGGTTCTGAACCACCCAATACCTGGATGGTGAATACCCACTTTCTCAGGCTTGCCCTTGCAAAGGAGCATCCAGGGCAAGCCGGGTTTCGATTCCAATGCCTGAATCCATTTTTCAAGGTTTTCCAAGGTTGGATTGGATTGCACCTCCAACAGCACGCATTCACCCGAACTTGGGCAATTGATCTCAAAATCAGGAACCCAAAACCGTTTTCCACCACAAGGAATAACACGTCTGGAAACTGCTATCTCCCACCCGGGCTGTGTTTCACTCCACAGTTTTTGAAAACCTGCGATTTCCGGGTTGGGCCCGGTAGGGGCTGGGTGACGGTTGGGTAATTCCGCCATTCCGGATTGGTATTCCCAATTCACGACCTTTTTCTGTTTCTTTCCCCATTGAATCCGTGCCGAAATTCGCACCCCCGGAATCGACATAGCGGTTGGTAAAAAGCAGGCCAACCTGATCCCATATTTGGTCGTGGCTTCAAAAAGGCTCAGGGGGCCATCGAGTTGGATTTCAAACG
>JAFMJU010000537.1 GCA_017853285.1 Gemmataceae bacterium | reverse complement strand
TCTGATTGTGGGTGCCGAAAGAACCATCATTGCCGGTGTCGGAAAGGAAAAGCCCGGTTTGATGGCGCACCTTGAGGTGTTGGATGGTGTCGAAAAAGTCCTTCCCGTGGTTGCCCCGTACAAGATGGCCAGTCTTGAGGCGGCTCCGGTTCCCACCGTGGTGAAGGTGCTTGGTTTCCAGGCTGGCGGTGACCGGATAGGGGTGATGGCCGGGCCTTGCTCGGTGGAATCAAGGGAGCAGTTGTTGGAATTGGCCCGTTTGGTGAAGCAGGCCGGGGCGACTGCCTTGAGAGGGGGGGCGTATAAGCCACGCACCAGTCCCTATAGTTTCCAGGGTTTGAAGGAGAAGGGCCTTGAGATATTGGCCGAAGCCCGGGCCGAAACAGGCCTTGCCATTGTGACCGAGGTCATGGCGCCAGAGTTGGTCGGACTGGTTTCAAAGTATGCGGATATCCTCCAAATCGGTGCCAGGAACATGCAAAATTACCCGCTCCTGGAGGCGGCTGGTGAATCTGGAAAGCCTGTTTTGTTGAAAAGGGGCCCTTCTGCCACCATGGACGAATTCCTGCTCGCCGCGGAATACATTCTCAAAACCGGTAATTCCCAGGTCATGTTGTGCGAAAGGGGTATCCGAACCTTCGAGGATCACACCCGTTTCACGCTCGCTTTGGCGTCAGTGCCCTATCTCCAGCAAAAGACGCACTTGCCCGTGGTGGTCGATCCCAGTCATGGAACCGGCAAGACGTCATTGGTACCCGCGATGACTCGGGCGGCTGTTGCTTCCGGGGCAGATGCCCTCATGCTGGAAATTCACTCCAACCCTGAAACAGCCTGGAGTGACGGCTATCAGGCACTTACTCCGGGCCTGTTCTTGGAAACGGTCAAATCGGCAGGCGTGGTCGCCTCCGCCTTGGGCAGGAAGCTGGGATAACGGAATGTGATCAACCACCTAAAGCAGGTTGCTTCAGGCGCCAACTGTTTCCGCATTCCGTTTTCCGGTTCGGCTGGTTGGCAGGATCTTGTTCCATGACATGGCTGATTTTTTCAACTTCAGGCGCTGGTGATGCAGGGTCAGGCTCCCGCAGGCGGGGCAAGGAGAAGACTCCACCTGGGTTACTTCGTAAACTGAGAAAAAGTTAGTCGGCCAACGCGCATGGCAATTGATGCACGCAATGTGATGGCATTCCACTGGTGAGCTTCCCTGCGATTGCCCATCGGTTGCTTCCGAAACGCTTTCCTGCGAATGAATGGGCTTTTTCTTGTTTCGTCAATTGAGCGGAGTCTTCTGCAATGGCTGGCAATAAATCCGGTACCAAGTACAAGTTCACCTTCGGCCCCTGGAATATTTCCACCGGTTCGGATCCTTTCGGACCTGCGGTTCGCCAGGAAGTGGAATTTGCGCGCAAGATCAAGATATATAAAGATCTTGGTTTTGATGGCGTGCAAATGCACGATGATGATGTGGTTCCTGCCGATTTGAGTTGGCAGGAGACCGAACGCGGGGCAAGAGCTGTCAAAAAAATCCTTGATGACCACGGTTTGGTGTGTGAGTTTGTTGCTCCCCGTTTGTGGGAAGATCCCCGCACGGTGGATGGTGGTTACACCAGTAATAGCGAGTCTGACCGGGCCTATGCGATAGACCGTTCCAAGAAAGCCGTGGATATCGCCCGGGTTATGGAAACCCGGGACATTGTCCTGTGGCTTGCCCGGGAGGGAACCTACATTCGTGAGGCCAAGTGCCCGGTTGCCAGTGTCCAAAGAATTCTCGATGCGGTGAACACCCTGCTAAAACATGACAGTTCCATCCGCATCCTTGGGGAAATGAAGCCCAATGAGCCGATGGACATGGCCTACCTGCCTACTCCCGGTCATTTCCTTGCCCTTTGTTACAAAACGATTGACCCTGCTCGCTGTGGTGTGCTGATCGAAAGCGCCCACTCGATCCTTGCGGGGCTCGACCCGTCGGATGATATGGCCAACGCCCTTTGGCACGGAAAATTGTGGGGAGTTCACCTCAACGACCAAAACGGCCTGAAGTACGACCAGGACAAGACATTCGGGGCGGTTGACCTGCGCAGGGCCTTCAACACCGTTTGGGTGCTTGAAAGGGCCGGGTACAACGGCTTCATTGGACTGGATGTCAAACCCATGCGGACCACCAGGTCCGAACACCAACTCCAGCACCTCATAAACAGCAAGGAACTATTCCACAAGCTGGTGGACCTGGCTCGCTCTGTTGACGAGGCCAAGGTGAATGCCTTCCGCGATGCCCGTGATTACGAGGGGCTCGAGGCCTACATCCTCAGGCACCTGATGGGTGGCTGACGGCGTTTTCTGAAAAAGGCCATGGCCAAACCAGGGTCACCAGCCTCTGCTGGTGACCTTTTCTTTTGGAAAGCCCTTGAAATCCCTGCAGATGAGAATGGTCCACCGGGCGATGGGCTCACCGTTTTCCAGATGGGTGTGTTCGATGGCCGGTTCAATGGATCCAAAGGCCGGGGCCAACGCCTTTTCCACACCGTCCACAACGATGAAGGTTTTACCTTTGAAGTCGTCTGGATTGTCGAATGGGTTTTCCCAGAAATCATACTGGCTGTGACGGTCACCCAAAACCGGGCCAAGGCAATAGGCTTGCGGGTGGTTTTTGCAATAAAATCCAAGGATCCCAGTGGTGCTCCATCGGTTTCCGCAGAGAATCGTTCTGCCTGGATTGGCATCCTCCTCGGTCAGGACCAGGCTGTCCATTTTGGCAGCCAGGCTCCTCCATCCCT
>JAFMJU010000536.1 GCA_017853285.1 Gemmataceae bacterium | reverse complement strand
GAAAGCCTTCCGTTGGATGGGTTGCCCCCGCACCTTTTCCGTGCCTGCCACCAAACCGGTGGGGTCGTTCCAGTATCGCCTTCGTGATTTCAAGGTTCAAACCGGGCAAACCTTCGCGAAGAATTCCCCGGGGAGTGATGGGTGAGAAAAAGGTTTTGGAAGCTATGCAGCTGAACCATAAGTGATTTTTGCCAGAAGTCGCGTTTAGGAAATTGTGGTTGAAACCCAATATAAATAGCCATCTTTCCCATCTTGCTCATTTGATCCAATTGATCTGTTCTGGGACAATTTGAGTTTATTGATGGTAAGCCTTTTTAAATCTTGGTTCGGGGGTCGATCATGGCTCGTTTAGGGGAAGAGCGCGGTGAGACCACTCGCGGGCAGGTGGCCAAAATTCTGGCGGGCACCGACGGGGTGGAGATCAAGGCCACCATCCCACCCAAACAGATTGCCAGTGCCATGCAGCACTTCGGCCTGCGTGTCGATCAGCGCGAGCGCTATATCATCTTCTTCGACACCCCCTCCAGCGAATTGTTCAACGAGGGGATCATTCTGCGGGCTCGCCGGGTGATTGGCGGTCAGCATGACAGCACGCTGAAGATCCGGCCGGTGAATCCCGACAAGGTGCCACAAATGTGGCGGGACCATCCGGGATTCAAGATCGAGGCCGATGCCAGCGACAAAGGGGTGACCAAATCGGCCTCGCTGACCCTGCCGGTTGGCAAGGGATTGATCAAGGCGGTACTGGGTGGCCACAAGCCCATCCACACCCTGTTTGGCATGGACCAACTGGACATGCTGCTGGGGCTGAAGGCACGGAAAGTGGATTTCACGCAAATTCGCGCGACCACGCCGGTGCGCGCCTGGCGTTGGCGTTTCAGCCACCCCGGTTGCCCCTGGCCAATGACCGGGGAACTGTGGCAGCGGGAGGATGAGGCGCAATTGTTCGAGGTTTCGGTGAAGGTGCCGGTGGTGCAAGCGGCCGCCGGGATTGCCGGCTTCATGGCGTTTTTGGCCGAGATGGGCGCCGAGCGTGATTCGGGCCAGCAGGCCAAAACCCGATGGGTTCTGAACCCATCCACCCCGCCCAAAGTGGTGCAGGCCGAGATGGCCCAGGCCGCGGTGCCGGTACCCGAGGCGAAGCCTGTTGTCGTGGCCCCGCCCGCCGCGACACCCGCCAACCCCACCCCGCCCCCTGTGACAAAGAAGTCGGCCAAGGGTGGCAAAAAGGCGAAGGCCGCACCGACCCCATTGACCCCCAAGGAGAAGGCCAAGGCGGCATTGGCCAAGAAGAAAAAGGCCAAGAAAATTCGCAAGGAGAAGAAGGCCAAGGAGAAAGCCAAGGCTGGCAAGGAAGTGAAGGCCAAGTCCAAACCGGGCAAGAAGAAAAAGTAGGAAAAAACCCAGTAAAACCGCGAATCCCCGCGCCCGGTTTGGGTTGCGGGGATCCGTTTTTTTTGGAGCTTGGAGATTGTCGCTTACTTGCCGAGCTTTTCCAGTTCGATGTCCTTGAACCGGACAATCGCCTTGCAGTTGCCATGGATTTGCAGGCCAATGATGCCTTCCAGGGGGATGGCCGGGTCTTTCTCGGTGTAATCCACCGTCTGGGTTCCATTCAGCCACAGTTGGATGCGGGGACCCTCGCAGCGGATGCGGTAATCGTTCCAATCTTCCTTTTTCAGCAGCGAGTCCAAAAGTTCCTTCTTGGGCTGGGAAAGCATCTTGTTGCGGCGGCTCTCATCGTAGAGCGCGCCATCGAAGCCTGCGCCGAGGTCGGCCTGATAGCCGACCATCTCGTGGTGATTGGGGACCCGCTTCGAGCGGATCTGCACCCCGCCATTCACGAAACCCTCGGTGCCGACCAGCTTGTATTTGAGTCGGAGTTCAAAGTCTTTCAAGCTTTCGCTGGTGCAGAGGAACTCGTTACGCGGGACAGTCTTTTCGAGTGATCCACCAACGATGGCCCCTTCCTCGATGCGCCAGGTGGTTTTGGTATCCCCCTCCCAGCCGGCAAAAGTTTTGCCATCGAACAATCTGACCGGCTGGGCCAAGGCGACGGGGGTGATAGCCAGCAGGAACAGCAAAGCGCGGGCGGCCATAATTTCTCTCCGTTGACTGTGACAAGCTGCCATCAGCCTACCCCATGGCAAACCATGGAGCAGCAGTTTTTGGAGGCCTTTTCCGATGCCCGCATATGGGGGATGATGGGCAGACACGGATTTCACAGCCGGGGAGTGGTGCCATGCGCGTTTGGTTTGCCGGATGGGTGGTGTTGGTATTGGGCGCGCCGGTTACCGCGGCCCAGCCAGGCAAGTTGGAGGCGAAGCATGTGCTGGTGATCGCCAACAAGGCGATGGCCGATTCGGTGGAGGTGGCAGAGCATTACCTGGCGAAGCGCAAGGTGCCGCGGGAAAACCTGGTGCTGCTGGATTTGCCAACCGGCGAGGATATCAGCCGCAAGGATTACAACGAGAAGATCCACAAGCCCCTGCGTGATGCCCTGAAGGCACGCAGGGAGCAGATCCGAGTGCTGCTGACGGTGTACGGAGTTCCTTTGCGCGTGGGGGGCCAGGAAGCTACTCCCGAGGAAAAGGCGCAACTCGACAAGATCCGCCCGGCGATGGAGGTGCTGAAAAAGGAAATCGCCGAGTTGGAGAAAAAGAAAGCGGACGCCGGGGTGCCCGAGAAAATCAAGGGGGCGCAGGAGAAGCTGGCGGCCCTGCAGAAAGAGGAGGGCAAATACATTCATCCAGAATCTCACGCCTGCGTGGATTCG
>JAFMJU010000535.1 GCA_017853285.1 Gemmataceae bacterium | reverse complement strand
CCCGCGCACCGCTCACCAAAACCCTTCACCCCCATCAACCACCAACCAACCCGCCTCCAGGCGAGCCGGATGCGCCAGCGCCTAGGCCACTGACATCCACCCGGAAACTCAAAGTTTCAAAACCTTTATCTGGCAAAGACACCACCACAATGCCAAAACAAAATTGGTTTCCGTTAGCGCCAAAGCCCTAAAGGTTGAGTAGCGGGTTTGTGAAAGTTGTCAGAGCTAGCATTGATAGGGCTGAATTAACTCGTCACCATTTCTCTAGTAAAGGTATTGCTCCAACAATTTCTCATACCAGAAACCAATTGGGATTATCGAGGCTATTAACGCAATTAGTACCAAGATGATTATTCTGTTGATAGATTCCAATCTGAAATACCGGACTACTTTTTTCCTGCAAAGGTAAAGAATCATTAGCGCGGAGATTGCTGCCCAAAAAAGATATTCCCCATGCAACTCTGAGCGATCTCGGATCGGCCAGGGCGGAGGCTTGGCACTTTTAGGGACAGGAATAAACTCTGAAAGGTTCAACAGGAGAATGTGAAGGTAAAAATAAAGGGCAAGCATCCACCCCAGACCAAGCCGAAATAGCATGCCAATTCCCGAGGCAAGCGGCAATATCGCAAAGGCGACAAGCTCGGCATCAATTAATAATGAGTGAAGCATCAGCCTGCTAGCCTCGCTGGGCGAGTACGAAGTTTGAATATTTTGCCTGTCTTTTTTGTCCTTGTTTGTGTGATATAAAAAGATAAGTCCAACCATTCCTAACCCGAGGAGCAGGTGGGCGACTGTCAAAAGGATAATCCCGATTGGCCGCCTGATTGCAAAGGGTTGCTCAGGTACCGGCGGTACGTCGGCTAAAACTGGATCTTTTTCAAGGGCCTCAAAACCTTTTTCATCCGGCTGACCTGAAAGTGAATTAATGATCATTGGTTTTTCTCCAATCAACAGGCCCAGAGGAAAGCTAACCTGATTGGAATCCTTGTTTTGAAAGCATGGATCAACCACAAGCCCAGTTAAGCTCAAAAATTATCCGCAAATATTCATATGAGTGTGAATTGATTTACTTTAAACAGATTAATCCGCGATGCATTAGTTTTCATTAGAAGGGAACACCTTTGGCTCTGAATTTCAGTTGGTATTTCAGCTTCGGGGACAGGGTCATACAATCTCAAAACAAAAAATCTTGAGTCATTCCTAATTTGCATGGATCAGATCCCTCAAGAACATCACCTATTTCGTATCCGTCCAGCTTTTGAACGTAGCGCTTCCGGCATCAGCGCGTAATTACCGGCAAAACCCCTAGACCACCACCAGTCACCCATCCCTGAAAGGGTTAGGGCCTTAGCCCACAGCATCGCCCTGTTTTTTTATAGCGCCGCCTCAAACACCGCCCATAAATGCCGCCAATACCAACCACAGGCAAGGCTCCCGTGCCACGACGCAACGGGACTACCAACTGGTTTCCCCTTCCCCCCTTTGCGCCCATCGAGTCTTCGTGGTGAACTTCCTGGTCTCCCGTCAGCGCCAGAACCCGTGCACTCCCGCGCACGGCTCGCCTAAAAACCATTCAAATACACCTTTGTGCCCTTCGCGTCTTCGCGGTGAATATCGTTATTTTGGTCCACATCAACCTAAAACCCCACCACTCGCAGGCCCGTCATTCCCGGCCCCGACCGGGGATCCACACCGAAAACCCTCCCATCCAGTCACAGACAACCCGGCCCCCAAACCCCGCCCCGGCGATGGACAAACCTCAAAGGTCCCTGTCACTCGCACGCACCCAGCACCTCCCGGTGCCGGCTCACAAAAACCTATAATCCCCGAACCTGAAGCCTCCCACCCAGCTAGTGCCCGTTGCCGAAAACAAATCTCCAACCATGACAAATGGACACAAACAGCCTTCCGTGCTCCATTTGACCTGCCCCGACTTCACCCATAAATTCAGGACTATTCCAACTCCAGGTACTGACGCTTCAATTTCCTGCCAAGCTAGCGTACTCTGTGGTTTCCAACTCCTCGTTATGTGGCTTCGAAGAATCTCAAATGAAAGAAACCGCTTACCTGATTCAGGCTGCTTTGATCAGCGCATGGTGGGTGGGGCTCGCGACCAATCAGGAATTCTTTGCCGCATTTCAGTTTAACGGCATCCCGCCTGTAGCTTTTTGGGCTTTCTTCGCCCCCGACATCATTTGTATCGCCGCTTTGTCAACCGCCCGGGCCTACAAAAGAATCGCCAGGCTCGAATACATCGTTCTGGGGGCCTTCGCATACGCTTCCCTCTATTGTGCCAACGCAACCTGCCTCACCCGCAGTGGCTACTTGCCCACAGGCGTCATGCTGTGCGGGCTCTGCTACAACTTTTTCCTTTGCTTCAATGGCTCCCTGTTTCGCAACGCCTCATCCAGTTTCGCCCAGAATGTCGCTAAAACTGCGATTCAAACCGTTTGCATTTGGACCATGGCTTTGGCTGTTGTCCCATACATTATCCTCGACGCTTTTAATGCCCTGGCGATGCCTAATATGGGACTATCGTTTTGCCTCGGCTTGGCTGCTTTCACCTGCTGCAGCGTCCTGGGCTTGACCAGCGCCTTTTTCATGGTCCGCGACGGGGCAGGCACACCCCTCCCATTGGATCAAACCAATCATTTGGTGGCGACTGGCCCCTATCGCTATGTGCGCAATCCGATGGCCATCGCGGGAATCGGTCAAGGCATTGCCATCGCCTGGATTTTTCAATCCATACCGATCCTGATCTATGCTTTGCTCGGCGCTTTTGTCT
>JAFMJU010000534.1 GCA_017853285.1 Gemmataceae bacterium | reverse complement strand
ACGAAGCAGTTGAGGGAGAACCAGGCCTCGTACACCTGCTGGAACAGGGTGGCGGCTGGGGCCGAGGGGAACAAGGTGCGGCGTCTTTGCGGTTGCAGATCGCAAAAAAGGGACGCGGCTTTTGTGCTGGCGCTGAGGGAGATCTGCTCAGTGCAATCGCCGACGGGGACCTTGGCGATCCAGAAGCGGAACTGGATGTAGACATCGTGGAATTGGGGCTGCGGGTCCGCCTGGCCGATTTCGATGGCGAAAAGGTCGGGTTGGCCGAAGAGCATGGCGGGGGGTCAGGGGTTGTTGGTCTGGTCGGGGGACCATTGCCAGTTGGAGTCGAAGTAGCCGGTGGTGAGGATGCCTTCTGGGCCCTTCTGGAGCATGGTTGGGTTGTAGACGAAGAAGTCGGGGAAGGAACTGCCGGAGAGCCAGAGGGATATTCTTTGGTTGAGGCGGATGCCCTCGGGGCCGGTGCCGGCCTGGATGACGATGGAGCCATCGGGATCATCGGGCATGGGGCGGACGAAGACGGCGGCGAGGTTGGGACCCTCGGCGGATTTGCCGGGCCATTCGATCTTGCCCCGGCGGACGCGGAGCGGGGAGGTCTTCAGCAGGGCGGCCATGGCCTGGTTGTTGTCCTCGTTGCCCACCAGCACCAGGTTGCGGCCCTTGAAGGCGGCGGGGTTCTGGAGCCAATCGGTGTCGGTGCGGATCTCAATGGCACCGTTGCCGCGGTAGTAGAAAACCTCGGCATCGTAACGGGCCTTTTGCCAGTTGGCCTGGGTTTCCTCGTCCGGGCCCGCCGTGCCGACGAGGTAGACCATGTTGCGCCTTAGGGCTTCCTTCAAAGGGCCGGCGCGTCCGGGCTTTTTGGAATCGGCGGGGGGTGGAGTCTGTTGGGTTTTCCAGCCGTCGGCGGCGCGGACCAGGTGGATGGGCTGGTTTTTTTCGAACGCGGTGAGCGGGATGGTTTGGCTGTCGAGCGAGAGGGACCAGTTGGCGGTCTGGGGCCAGCCGGGATTGCGCAGGGCCAACCGGGTGACATTGGCGGTGGTGCCGGTGATTTTCTTGCCGGCGGGATCGGCCTTGAGCTGGATGGAGGACAACTGGCCCCACTGGGCCTGGGTGTGGATCTCAGCCCAGGCCATGCGGGATGAGATGCCCGGGTGGAAAGTGCGGAAATCGATCGAGAGGGATGCCTCGGGAGCGGGGCGGGGGTGTTCGGACAGGAAGCGGGTGAGGGGCGGCCAATCCACGCAGGCGTTGCCCCACCAGTGGCCGGCACCTGGTTGCTCGTGGTAGGCGAAATCCGGGTGGAAGTCGGCCAGGGTGGAGCGCATGGTGCGGGCCTGATCGACCGGGACATTGTCATCGGCATCGCCGTGGAGGATGTAGACCCCTCGGTTGGCGATGTTACGGACGAGGCCCAGCGTGTCGCTTGGGTTGGAGGCGCGGTTGAGAATTTGTTCGACGGGGGAACGGGGTTCGGCGCGTTTGGCGCCTGCGTAGGAGAACATGCTGATCCAGCCGGCGGAGGGGGCGATGGCGCCAAAGCGGTCGGGGAAGGTGACGCCAATGTGCCAGGTGCCGTGGCCGCCCATGGAGTGGCCGGTCAGCCAGGTTTTGGCGGGATCGGTGTCGAGCTTTTTCTGGTTGAGGTCGAGGACCTCGAGGGCATCCATGCGGCCCCAGTCTTCCCAATCGAAGCCAAAGGCGCGGCGGTTGGTGGGTGCGACGACATGGGCCCAGGGCTTGGGGGAGTAGGTGGCGGCCTGGCCGATGCCCTCGACGCCGGCACCGTGCAGGGAGAGGATCAACCCGGGCTTTTCGGCCGAGGGAGGATTGGTGGTTGCGGGGACGAAGCCGTAATACTGGGCCGAGCCCTCGATGCCGCTTTGGAAGGTGGATTTGCGCGTGGCCTGGGGCGGCTTGACTTCGAGGGGGAAAGTGGCGGTTTCCCTGGCCTGAAGGGCGGCGCTGGTGACTGTGACCTCGAGCTTCGCGGGGCCTTTGGGCAAGGATGGATGATCGAACTGGAAAGGCACCTTGAACAGGCCGTGGGCGGGGACGGGCGGGATTTTGACGGAGCGCGTGGCACCCTGGAGGGTGGCGGTCAACAGGGCATCCGCCAGGGGCGCGGGTGAGCAGTTGCGAACCACGACGCCGGCGATTTCTGACCCCTGCCGGTTTTCGACCAGATCGGGCAGGGTGGCATCGGAGGGGGCGATCTCCACGACGCCGGTGGGGGGCCTGAGTGTTGGCGTGATGGCGCCGCGGCCGCCGGCGAAGAGGAACTGGTTGAGGCCCTGCTTGAGTTGGACCGGAATGGCGAGGTAGCCGTGGCCGTAGGGATCGCCCGCCCGGGGTTGGCCGTTGACATAGACGAGGCCGTGGCCGCGAGCCTCGAGCACCATGGTGCGCGGGGTGGGGCTTTCCACTTTCCACAGGGCGTAGCCGCCGCGCAGGGCGCGGTGGGAAATGGAACCATCCTTGCCTGCAGCGACTTTTTCCCAGGCTGTCTGGGTGCCCGGCAATTTTTGGCCGGCCTCGGGTGTTTGCCACTGGCCTGAGACGATGAGGGCCTCGACAGGATCCGTTCGGACAGGGGTGCGACCGGCACGGGCACCGGCGGCGATGACCAGGTATTCGGTGGGGGTGAGGGTTTCGGGTTTTGGGGCGGATTGGCTGGTGAACAGAAGTAGCAAGGAGAGCATGGTGGACGGTCCATCCGATTGGGGTAACTGAACAGCCAGTTTAACCGGCCGGGAAGTGTGTGGCGAACGGGACGCGGGATGGGC
>JAFMJU010000057.1 GCA_017853285.1 Gemmataceae bacterium | reverse complement strand
GGGTGGCCCTGGGTGTTGTGGAGGAGGTTTCCCTGACGGGCGTGGTGCTTGTTCAAGATGACGGTGCCCGCAGGCAATTCCCCCCCGAGCGGATCCTGCGGATCCATCCCCTGGCGGATTTCCTGCGTGATGCTCCCGATTGGTGAGGCGGCTGTCTAGCCTTGGCGTATGCCGCGCACCACCTCAATCAGGGGCTCCTCGAACTCCTCGGCGTCGATGTCGCTGAACTGCCACAGTGCAAGCACAGTTCCGTCGTTGGCGGTCTCGAAACAGCGGATTTGGCAGGTGTGGAAATCATCCAGATAGCCAAACTGGACCTCGTAGCCCGTGGCGGTCACGCCGGCCAGCTTGTCGGAGATCTCCTCCGCTTCCAGGCCCGGGTAGTCCGACTTCAGCGAGTCCAGCGTGGCCTCGGCGGCCTGGGCCGCGTCCATGTCGTTGCCAAGGCTGGACAGAAGCAAAAACGCGGTGCCCGGGCTCTGCACTGTCAGGCGCCAACCCCCGGTTTCCGCATCCGACTCCCGTTCCACCTCCCACCCTTCCGGCCGGTTGAACTGGAGGGAACCTTGCTTTTCCAGGGGCATCGCTCGACCTTTCGTCGCCCCGGTGGAACTTCGGGGCATTTGTTCAGCCATTTCGGCAGTGCTGGAGAGGGGACTCGAACCCCCACGATAGTCACCCATCGGCGGATTTTAAGTCCGCTGCGTCTGCCATTCCGCCACTCCAGCGATAGGCAACAAAACATCCGATCTCAATGGTTATTCTAGCGAATCAGGAGCCTTTGGCTTCCGGTTGACGACTTCCGGGTGCGCAGGGCATTCCCAGTTGGACCATGCCGGGTGACTCCACCTCGCAGAGGGGTTTGACCGGGTCCGGGTCGTTCATGATCTGGAAGAGCGTGGTTTTTCCAAAGGCGTCGATCATGGCGGCCAGTGCGGTGTCCAGATGACGGTGCAACGGGCACAGTTTTGAGCCGTGTGAAGAGAGTCCCATCGGGCAGGTCTTGATCCGATGGATCGGGTCCACCGCCTGGACCACCTCCAGAAGCGTCACATCCGAGGTGCGGCGCGCCAGGGCGGCACCACCTCCCTTGCCCCGGCGCGTCACCACGATGTTTGAATCGGCCAGGTGCTGAAGAACCTTGGCCAGATAGGCCTCGGGCACACGGATGGCCGAGGCCATCTCCCGCACGCTCACCACTGCAGGCGCGACTTTGGCGAGGTGAGCGACCGCGCGCAGCGAGTATTCCACGGTTTGGGAAAACATCCGACCTCCACGAATTCAGATGGGTCGGTCTGATTATAGTGGAAAAATTTGGCGATTCCAGCAGAATGGCCGGCCCGTTTGGGGCAGCTTTTATCTGGTTTTAAGGTGCTTTCCCAACGGCAGGGGCCAACCAGCGGATCGGTGGACCATCCACCCGCGCGGTGTAACGCTTCAAGGCGGCCTGAAACCCGGCTTCGGCCTGCTGCTGGGCCTCCAGAGTGGCTGCGCCAAACCGCACCGCCTCGTCCAGCTTTTCCCCCAAGCCCACCTGACGCAGTTGAGCCAGCATCGGGCCCGCCCGTGGGTCCTGTTGGATCCGTGCCTCGGTTTGGGGCCGGGCGATGGCGGCGTCGGCCTGGATTTCTTCCCGATGGATCTGTTTCCATGCCAGACCATTCGGGCCCGGCAATTTTGCATGCAGGGTGTCTTCCACCACCACTTGCCGTCGGACCAAATCGGGCTGCACACGGGTCAGCCGGAACTGACGGATTTTTTTTTGATCGGCCACTTTTGCGGCTTCCACCGCCGCTCGTTGGTTGTCTTGCCGCCCCTGCCCGGCTTCCCCCAAAAGTTCCCCCAGCGCACCGTTCAGGATGCCCGGACCCAACTTGCCCAAAATCTGGTCCAGCCCGAGGCCTGCCCCCGCACCCACACCGCCGCCCTCGGGAGTCTCGAAAATGGTTTCACCCGTGCCTTGAAAGCGCAGTTGCCTGCCCCTTGCGAAACCCAGGAACGCTTTGCGCAGTTCCCAATCGCTCTCGGTTTCCACCGGCATTCCCGGCATGCGACTGCTGAAATCAGGGCTTTCCTTGTCCCACTGGATGCCATCCTTTTTCAGCTCGGCGATGGTCGCGGCGGCCGGTTGCTCCTCCAGTTTTTCCACCTCTTCCTTCCAGCCTGTCAGGGCCAACCGAAGATGTTCCGGTTTGGCCCGAACCAGTTTCCGCGCCTGGGCCGCATCCAGCTTCACCAGGATAAATGGCCCCCGGGACGCAGGCTTTTCCGTGCCCAGCCCGGGATCCATCCGTGAGATTTCCTGGTCGATGAAGTCCTTCAATGGGCGGTTTTCGGGAGAGGATTCCAGCGACTTGTCCCACTGCGCCAGCCGCCGAATGTAGTCGGTGCGCAGGTCCCATTCCCGCTCTTCCTGCTCCTTCTCCAGCCGGGCCGCCAGTTCCGGGTATGCCTTTTTCAGCCAGACCTTCCGGCAGGCGAACCAGACTTCCCCCCGGGCGGAAACCCCATAAATCAGGCCGCGCAATTCGCCCCCGTCCACCGCGATCCGGTCGACAGGCAAATCCCTGGGAACAGCGGGCTTTTCCTGGCCAAAAGAGGTGAGGGTGACGAGCAGGCTTGCGGCCAAAATCAATGGTGACAGCTTGGGCGACATGCCGGACCCTCTTTCACCATGGCATTCTACCACCCGGGGCCAGGGGTGGGTTGGTGGACAGGAGGGCCTGCGATCAGGCCAGTAGGTCTTTCACCACATGGCCATGGACGTCGGTCAGGCGGTAATCACGGCCGGCGTGCCGGTAGGTCAGCCGCTCGTGGTCGAAACCAAGCAGATGCAGGATGGTGGCCTGCAGGTCATGCACATGCACCTTCTTGTCCACCGCCTGGAATCCGAAATCGTCGGTGGATCCGTAGGTCATGCCACCCTTCACGCCGCCACCAGCCATCCAGATGGAGTAGCCGTGGTGGTTGTGGTCGCGCCCGTTGATCTTGCCTGCGTTGGCGCCGGCAGTCGGCAACTCCACGGTGGGGGTGCGCCCGAATTCCCCGCCCCACAGCACCAGGGTGTCCTCCAGCATGCCACGCTGCTTTAGGTCCTGCAGCAGTCCGCCTATGGCCTGGTCGCATTCTTTTGCCAGCCGCCTGTGGTTGACTTCGATATCGTCGTGGTTGTCCCAAGGCTGCCCGGCGCCGTGCCACACCTGCACGAATCGCACCCCCCGCTCGACCAAACGCCGGGCGATCAGCATCTGCCGGCCCTGCAACCCGGGCCCGTACAGGTCGCGGATTTGCTTGGGTTCGCGGTTGATGTCGAAGGCGTCTTCGGCGTCCGACTGCATGCGGTAGGCCAGCTCAAAAGACTGGATGCGGGATTCCAGTCGGGGGTCCGATCGGCGGGACTCCTGGTGACGCTTGTTGAAGGCGGCCAACAAATCAAGCTGCTTGCGCTGCTTTTCTTTGGGTGTGGCGGCCCGCACGTTCTCGACCAGTTTTTCCAGGGAGGTGTGGTTGGTGTCCACATAGGTGCCCTGGTACACCCCCGGCAGGAAAGCGCTCTGCCAGTTCTGGGTCTCCTGGATGGGGTATCCGCCCGGGCACATCGAGATGAATCCCGGCAGGTTCTGGTTCTCGCTGCCCAGGCCGTAGGTCACCCAACTGCCCATGCTTGGGCGCACCTGCCGGCTGTCCCCGCAGTTCAGCAGCAGCAGGGATGGCTCGTGGTTGGGCACATCCGCGTGCATCGACCGCACCACGCACAGGTGGTCAGCCATGCGCGCCACATAGGGGAAAAGCTCGCTGATCTCCAGACCTGACTGCCCGTGCTTGGAAAATTTGAAGGGAGAGCCAAAGGCGGCACCGGTCTTTCTTTCGGTGGGCAGGTTGGGCCGGGGAAGCACCTTGCCATGGTTTTTGGTCAAAAGTGGTTTGGGATCGAATGTGTCCAGATGGGATGGGCCGCCATTCATGAACAGGTGGATCACCCGCTTCGCCTTCGGCTGGAAGTGCGGACCCCGGGGAGCCAGTGGGGCGATGGACCGGTCAGCCTCCGACCGTGCCTCCGATCCAAGCAGCGCGGAAAGCGCCAGCCCGCCCATGCCCAGGGCTGACCGCTGCAACAAGCCGCGGCGGTCCAGTGGCAGGGGTAAGGGTAGTGAGTGTGGGATTTTCATGGTTGTTTTTCCCGTTGATCTGCTCAGTCGGCGAAGGCGAATTCGTTGGAGCACAAGAGCACATGGGCCAATGCCGACCAGCCTTCCGGATCCTGGGCCACCCCTAGCGCCTGCTTTTTTTCGTCTTCCGACGCCCGCCGTCCCCAGGCCAGACGGGTCATCGCGTCCATGCGGGCTGCCGGATCCAGGTTGGCCAGTTCCGGCCGCGACGCCATGGACCGCGCCATTTCCAGCGAAAAAGGGTTGTTCAGCAGGAACAGGGCTTGCTGGGGCACGGTGGTGCTGTGTCGCTGCGGCGTGGCCAGGTCCGGGCTCGCCAGGTCGAAGGTGCGGAAGGTTCCCGGCAGGTTCTGCCGGTCGATGAAGCCGTACACGCTGCGCCTGCCGGTGAATGGCTGGGCGAACAGATCCACCGCCGGTCCGCCTTTGCGGTCCTCCAGCCTTCCGGCCACAGCCAGCATGCCGTCGCGCAGCGCCTCAAACTCAAGCCTTCGGCGGTTCATCCGTCCAAACAGTCGGTTGTCCGGGTCGGCCGCTGTTGCCGCGGGATTCTCGCACCCCTGCCGGTAGGTGGCCGACAGAACGATCTTCCGGTGCAGCTTTTTCATCGACCATCCATCCGCCATGAAACTGTGGGCCAGGTGATCCAGTAGCGCCTGGTTGGTTGGCGCGTCGCCTCGCAGTCCGAAATCACCCGGCGTGCGCACAATCGCTTGCCCAACATGGAGCAGCCACATCCGGTTGGCCGCCACGCGGGCTGTCAGCGGGTTTTGCTTGGAGGTGATGGCCTGGGCAAGCTCTTTCCTTCCTGTGCCTTGTGTGAACGGTTTGCCATCCGAGATCACTTCTGGAAAGCCGCGTTTCACCTCGGGGCCTGGGTTGCCTGGGTTGCCCCGCAGGAAAATCCTTGGATTGTGCGGCCCCCGTTCCTTGAGGCCCATTGCCCTGGGTTGCTTGTCGGCGTTTTTTGCCACAAAGCCGTCCAGTTCCTTCTTCACTTCCTGAAGCGAATTCCTCTCCGCCCGGTCCAGGAATTTTTCGATCTCACCGGCCGGAACCTGCGATGGGGCCTTGTCACCCACCAACGCAACGCGGACCAGCGCCAGATCGGCGGTTTGAGTGTCCTTCATGGCCAACTCGAACAATGTCTTGTAACGGTCGGCCAGGGCCATGTGGTGCTGGGGCAGGTCGTTCACCAACGCTTTGAGGGGGGCTGGCCATTTCTTAGCCTCCGCCCGCTCCTGCATCTTTTTCAGCGCGGCTGGAGCGTCATCCTTCCAGCGGCCCACCTTCACGGGTGCGAAGGCCCGCCAGGTTGCGAACACCTCGTCATCTGCCTGGGCGCCCTTGTCCAGATACGCTTTCCAGCGGTCGATCATCGGTTTGCGGATCAAGCCCGGGAACTGCAACGACAGCGCCTTGTCCCCCTCGCCTGCCCCCTGATCTCTCACAGCCACGAGGTAAAGATGGGCCTGCTTGCGCAGTTTTTCCGGAACCGATTTGCGGTAATCCTCCAGTTTCCGGTCCACCTTGGCTTTCCGTTCGGCCAGTTCCTTTTGGAAGGCATCCGCCTTGGGGCCCTTGGGGTCTTCCAAATCCGGCTGGTCTTCCGTGCTGCCTGCGTAGACGCCGTACAGCGCGTAATAGTCCTTCATGCTCAGGGGATCAAACTTGTGGTCATGGCAGCGGGCGCAACTCAGGGTCAGTCCCTGCAGCCCCCGCATGGTGATGTCGATCCGATCGTCGATGATGTCGTTGATGTTGTTGAGGAACCTGCGGCCCAGGGTCAGGTAACCCAATGCCGCCAGATTTTTCCGCTCTGTATCCGGCATGGCGTCCGCGGCGATCTGCAGGGAAACAAACCGGTCGTAGGGCATATCCTCGTTCAGCGAATTGACCAGCCAGTCGCGGTAGGTCCAGGCGAAGGGATAGTTTCGGTCCTCCTGGAAGACATAGCCCTTCGTGTCGGCGTACCGTGCCAGGTCCATCCAATGACGGGCCCAGCGTTCCCCATGGCGGGGGTCTGCCAGCAAACGATCCACCAGGCGTTCGTGCGCTCCTTCTTTTTGGTCTGCCAGGAAAGAATCAATCTCGGCGGGGGAGGGGGGCAGGCCGATCAGGTCATAGCTGACCCTGCGGATGAATTTTTCCCGGTCCACTTCCGGCGACGGCTCCAGGTTGGCTGCTTCAAGCCCGGCCAGAACAAAACGGTCCAAAGGATCCTTGACCCAACCCGGGTTGCGGACCTCGGGCGGGGCAGGGTTGGCAATGGGCCGGAAGGCCCAATGCAATTTTCGGGCTGATTCCGCCGATGGAACAGCCGCTGTCGCTGCCTTCCCATCGTCTGGCCACACGGCCCCGTCACGGATCCAACGGCCGATATCGTCGATCTGTTGCTGGGGCAGTTTACCCTTGGGGGGCATTTTCACATCGGTCTCGTGCGACAACACGGTGAAAAGGCTGCTCTTTTCAGGTTGCCCGGCAACCACAACCGGGCCCGTGTCCGCCCCCTTTTTCAGCCAGCTTGCACCATCCAGGCGCAGGCCCGCTTGTTGCTTGCCGCTGCCATGGCACTTTTGGCAGTGCTCCACCAGCACCGGGCGGACCTTGGTCTCAAAAAAAGCGGTATCCGGGCCGGCAGACACGGCGGATGCTGCCAGCATGGTAATGATTGCCAGGGAAAGCATGCCTAGGGTTTCCGCAGCGCCTTCAGGCGGGATGGTGGGCCAGTTGGGGCCCGGGAGGGCTTCTCTATCTTAGCTCCGTTTCAAACCAGACGGAAGTTCAGGCAAACCAGGCAAAACCTTCATCAGGGCGGAATAACCGGCAGCAAAAGATGAGAATGGCCCCAGAAATGGCCCAGTCCTTGCAACCGGGTGCCACCCGGGTGAAACTGCTGACTCCATCCCACCGTGCAAATGGCCCCACTTATTGGAGCGACCCCAATGGCCCGCAATAACCCCAGGCGCAAACAGGCCAGCCGCAGGCAACTCCTTTCCCATCTGGCAGCCGGAACCATGGCCGTGACGGTGGTTCCACGCCATGTGCTGGGCGGGCCCGGGTTCATCGCCCCCAGTGAGCGGGTGCGGATGGCCGGCATTGGCGTGGGTGGAATGGGGGGCGGAGATGTGGCAACCCTCACCCGCCTGGGTGCGGAATATGTTGCACTTTGCGATGTCGATGAGCAACGCGCAGCCGGCACCTTCGGCGGCCACAAAGGTGCCCGCAGGTACAAGGACTTCCGCCAGATGCTCGACAAGGAGGCCAAGCATATCGATGCGGTCTCCGTGGGCACGCCTGATCACACCCATGCCGTCGCCACCCTGGCTGCGCTCAAACTGGGAAAGCATGTCTATTGCCAAAAACCCCTCACGCAAACCCTGGGCGAATGCCGGGCCGTGTATGAGACCGCGCAAGCAGCCGGCGTGATGACATCCATGGGCAACCAGGGCCACGCCACCGAGGGGGCCCGTCTCACCAACGAGTGGATCCGCTCGGGCCTGATCGGTGAGGTGCTCGAGGTGCACGCCTGGAGTGACCGGGCTGGCAAACTGTGGAAGCAGGGAATCGGCCGCCCCAAGGACACACCGCCCACACCGGCCACGCTCGATTGGGACCTTTGGCTGGGGCCCCGCGCCTACCGTCCCTACAACCCGGCCTATGCTCCCCATAGCTGGCGGGGCTGGCTCGACTTCGGCACCGGGGCGCTGGGAGATATGGGGTGCCACATCCTGGATCACCCGATCTGGGCGTTGGATTTGGGGGCACCTTCGCTGGTGGAATCCCGCGTCACCCTGGATGGAAGCGTGGTGGATGGAAAACCCAACAACGATTCATTCCCCATCGCTTCGGTGATTTATTACACCTTCGCCGGCAAGAATGGCCGGCCCCCCGTTCACCTCACCTGGTACGACGGTGGCCTAATGCCGCCCGCTCCCGCCGAATTGCCCGCCGGCCAGCGCCTGCCCGACAACGGGGTGCTCTACATTGGCACCAAAGGCAAGATGTTTCATTCCTCGCACGGGGGCATGCCGCAAGTCCTGCCGGGCGAACTGCGCGAGCAGGCCATCAAGGTGCCCAAGACCATGGAACGATCACCCGGCCACTACGAGGAATTCATCCGCGCCTGCAAGGGGGGCCCCAAGCCTGTGGCCAACTTCGGTTATTCGGCCCCCATGACCGAAACCGTCCTTTTGGGTGTGCTGTCACTGCGGGTGCCTGGCACCCGTCTGGAATGGGACAGTGCCAACCTGAAGGTGAAGGGCATGCCCGAACTCGACCGCCTCATACGGCCCGAGCCGCGTAAGGGTTGGGAGGGGTAAAGTCAGGCCGCCCGCGCTATAGCCTTTTCGCCCGTTTGGGCAACCGGGGTGATCCGGTACTGGATCTCGTTGGCGGGGAACAAACGACACAGCCTGCGCTCGTACCAGTCCTGCCAACCGCTGGATTGGTTGATGAGCGGCTGCAACACCGAACGCACCACCTTGTCAAACCAGGAGGCATGCATCAGCCGGATATGGATCCGTTGCACCTGGAACCGGCACCGGCTGTAAAAAGCCGGAACCTTCCGCCTTGGTTGGTCCCGGTCGTCGGCGAAGTAGTAGAAGGAATATAGTCCGAAAAACCTCACGTGGGTCGGGTCGGAATACCCGTAGGGATTGGAGAAATGCGGCACGCGGATGTCGATTTCCCCACCCGGGCGCACCACCCGGTGCAGTTCTTCCAGCAAGGGCAGGAAGTTGTCGATGTGCTCCAGCAGGTGCCGGCAATGCACCGCCTCCACCGACCCGGTCGGCAGTTTGTCGAGCGGCTGATTCAGGTCGGCTTGGGCATCCACTCCGGGCAGGTCAACCAGATCCAGCAGGTAGTGTCCATGCAAAGGCCGGAGCCCACCACCCAGGTTCAGCTTCACCGGAATGCCGGCGTCCAGGTCCGCCTGGAGGGCTGGGTTGAGGATTTTCATGCCAGCAGGCCTCGATTTGGCTACGCGGAACCCAATACTCTTGTTTCGTCTGTTAGGCTGGGCAGCCTGTAGGGATTCCTTCGGCTGTGCGGATCTTTAGGGAAAGTGCAGGGTGCAGAATGAAAAAACCGTGGTTCCTTGCCCCGGCTCTGGCGGTTTTCTGGAGCCTTTCCTGCGCCGGACAGGACAACCAGCTTTCCCCCGATGAAAAGAAGGATGGCTGGCTGCTGCTGTTTGATGGCGCCACCACACGGGGCTGGATGACACCCAAAAGGAAGCCCCTGCCTCCTACCCATGTTCAGGATGGCGCCCTGAATCCCCACCCCACCGACTACATGCTCACCCATCAGACACCGCGGGGAGATTTTGTCCTGTCGCTCGATTTCAAGATCAGCAAAAAATGCAATTCAGGCGTGTTCATCCGCACCAGTCCGCTGGAGTCGCGGTCCGGCAAGGATGTCGGTTTCAATGGATTGGAGATCGCAATCGATGACACCTCGACTTCCGGTTACCACGACACCGGTGCCCTGTATGACCTGGCGAAACCATCGCGCAACGCCATGAAGCCCGCCGGCGAGTGGAATCACCTCACACTCACCTGCGTGGGACCTAAAATAACCGTGGAAGTCAACGGCGAGGTGGTGAACTCCATAGACCTCGATCGCTTTGACAAGGTGGGCCTCAGGCCCGATGGGACCGGGCATAAGTTTGGCAACGCCACCAAGGCCCATCCCCGTTCCGGATACATCGGCCTGCAGGATCACGGTTCGGACTGCTGGTACAAGAACATCAAGCTGAAGCCCCTGGCAGCCGCGCCATGAGCGAACCGCCACGCTGGTGGGTCTACCTGCTGCGCTGCGCCGACGGCACCCTCTACACCGGGATCAGCACCGATCCAGACCGCAGGCTGACGCAGCACAACGCCGGCACGGCTTCCCGCTACACCCGCGCCCGCCTGCCGGTGAGGATGCTCTGGCGTGAGGCCCAAAACGGGCATGGCGACGCCCTGCGCCGGGAGATGGCCATCAAAAAGTTGTCCCGTACCGAGAAAGAGAAACTGGTCAGCCCGTCCAAACCCCGCAAGCGGAGAAACAGTGCGTGATCCCGCTCTACCGCGATCCTGTTTTCACCTTCCGGTTCGAGGAGGACCGGTTGATCGACCGTTTCCACCTCGAGGGGGTCGGTGCCGGTGCGCGGGTGGCAGTATCCCGGTGGCAGGCGGAGACCAACCACCAGGCCGGCCCGGAACTGGCGCGTTGCGTGGTGGGTGACTCGGGCTGGGTGACCCTTTCACCACCGTTGCTGATGCGCGCCGGCGGAGGATTTGTGGTTTCGGTCTTGCCGGACTGAATCAGCCCTTGGCCATATCCTTCAGGATTTCCACGCCCCGCTCCAGCGTGCGCATGGTGGCCGCGTAGCTGATGCGGAAATGGGTGTCGTGGTGGCTGAACACCTTGCCGGGGATGATCAACAGGTTGCGGTTGATCGCCTCGGCCACAAACTCGGTGCCGTTGCGGCCGTGCGGGGCGCGCACATACAGGTAGAACGCCCCGCCAGGCTGTCCGATGTCGTAATCGCGCGCCAGTTCACCGCGGATGAAGTCCCGCCGCTCCTTGTAGCTGGCCACCTCGGCCGACATGTCCACATCCAGGGCGGCGATCGCCCCGTGCTGCGCCATGCTGGGGGCGCAGACGAAAGTGAACTGCTGCAGCTTGATCATCTCCTCGATGAGCCGCGTGGGGCCGTGCGCGTAACCAACTCGCCAGCCGGTCATCGCGTGGCTCTTGCTGAAACCGTCGATCACCAGCGTCTGGGGGTTGAAGCGCGCCGGGCTGATGAAGGGGCCGTCATACGAGAACATGCTGTAAATCTCGTCAGAGATCAGCAGGATGCCCTTCTCCAGGCAAAGCTCCGCCAGGGCCCTCAGCACCTCTTCGGGCCACATCGCCCCGGTCGGGTTGGCGGGGGAATTGATGATCATCACCTTTGTCCGGGGCGTGATCAGCGCCCGCACCCGCTCGGGGTCGGGCACAAAGCTCGGGGCGGTGTCCACCGCGATGAAGCGGGCGCCGTCCAGGGCCACCAGGTTCGGATACATCACGAACCAAGGGTCGAATCCCAGCACCTCATCACCGGGATTCAAAACACAGTTCAGCGCCAGCACAAGGGCGCCCGTCGTTCCCGAAGTCATCAGGATCGAGCGGTCGGTGAAACATTCGGCAGGCAGGCTGGCCCTTGCCCGCGCCAAAATGCCCTCGCGCAGCTCAGGCAGCCCCTGGGTCACCGTGTAACTGTTCTGCCCGCGGTCTATCGCACCAATCGCCGCCTTGCGCACCACCTCCGGCACGGGGAAATCAGGCTGGCCGATGCTCAGGTTCACCGGATCCTTCAATTTCCGCGCCAGGTCGAACACCTTCCGGATGCCGGAGGACTCGAACTGTCCCATCGCCTCGGCGATCCATTCCTGCGGATCGCGGTGTTTCTTACCGTACGACATGTCAAAACCTCGGATTCAGAACTTTCGTGATTTTCCCGTCACCCAGTTTTTCGGCCAGGCGGCAGGCCCCCTCGTTCATGGTGTGTGCGTTGGTCGGGAAAAGCCCGTCCCAGATTGCGTCCAGTTTCAGGACAGCCTCCCGCAGGGGCAGCGGGCGATATAGCCCCGTCTCCTCCGCCACAACCTCCAGGCGGAGCAGTTTGCCCAAGGCGTCGCCCACCTCGAAACCCGCCCGATGGTCCAGCACGCCCGTAAGCCACCCGGCGCAATGAGCCTCAAGTTGGGTTGCTGTCCAGCCGGCGGCGGGAGCATGGTTCACCAGCGCGTGGTAAGCCAGCCACGCTTCCCGGCATTCCTGCTCCTCCGCCTCGTCCACCAGCCTCAGCACGGCTCCCAGGTTGCTGTCCAATTTCTGGAAATAGAGGTGCTTGCTCACGCGCAGGTTGTAATGCATTCGCTTCGACTTCCAGGCCGAGTAGGACCGGAAGCCATATCCGCCCAGCGCGATCGCCGCCGACCAGCTAAGCAGGCTCCCCAACACCCCGAAACCGGCTGAAAGTATGGCGAGCAGGGCGTTGCCCAGCAGCATGATCACTCCCGTGACCAGCGGGAATCCCACCAGCCCCTTGTCCAGCCCGGACAGGCGTAGCCTGCTGCCCGGCAGCAGCATTTCCAGATCTTCCTTGGGCACTCGGCGAAACAGCTTCAGGTGGATACCCTCGCGGGGCAAGTCGCCGGTGATCTCCGGCCTGGGCTTCAGTCGCAGCGCCAGCAGCATGCGGTGGTGGATGGGGACCTTGTACCGTTTCGGCTCCCACAACTTCCACCAGTTC
>JAFMJU010000533.1 GCA_017853285.1 Gemmataceae bacterium | reverse complement strand
AGAAGATTCCAAGCCAAACCCAACCCTCGAAACTGTAACGGACGATGGATCCTTCCCAGCCCCAGGCCATCGGCCCAAACAAAAATGAATTTTCAAAATACTGGCCTTGGCTAGTTTGCGGCATGCTCCTTGCCGCGACGATGCTGAACTACATGGACAGGCTGCTACTCAACCAGGCGGCCAAACAAATACGATTGGATCTAAATTTTAGTTCCTTTTCATGGACTCCGGGCCCTTCCAATGACAGGTCAGACCTGAATTATTCCTTCCTGGAAAGTGCTTTTGGCATTTCATACGCCCTTGGCGCCTTGTTTTTTGGTTGGGCAGCCGACCGTCTATCGGTGGTCTGGCTTTACCCCTCCTGCGTTCTTGCCTGGTCCTTGGCCGGGGTAGGTTCCGGCTTTGCCCAAGATTATCCCAAACTGCTCGCCAGCCGGTCATTACTTGGTTTTTTTGAGGCCGCCAATTGGCCATGCGGCTTGGTCACCACCAGGGCCCTCCTCAGCCGCGAGAAAAGAAGTCTGGGCAACGGGATCCTGCACGGAGGCGGAGCATTGGGGGCCATGATCACCCCGATTCTATTGCTGGCATTTTCGCTTCCGGGCGGATGGTGGGATTTGGTTCAACCTGGTGCATTCCAAAGCCTGATGGGGGATAAATCGCTTGTCCCGGACTGGCGGCTGACTTTCAAATTAGTCGGAATATTGGGTGCCATTTGGTCCCTGGGCTGGCTGGCCTTAGCCCTTCCCAACCAAGCTGCCTGGAAGGCGAAAGGAGCGGACGGCACGGCGGCTTCCGATTCAGGGACGCTTGACTTTTTGATCCGCTTTTTTCGCGACCGAAGGTTTTGGATCCTTTTGGTAACAGTTTGTGCGATCAACACCACCTGGCATATCCTGCGAGTTTGGCTTCCCTTATACCTTCAGGAAGCCCAGGACTACACCTTCGCCCAGTTAAGCCTTTTTTCCATGGTCTTTTATTTGATGGCCGATGTCGGAGCCATGGGTGCCGGGGCTCTTACTCTGGTTCTGGCAAAAAAACACGGCGTGGATGCCGCGCGATTGACTGTTTTTTCATTAGGTGCCGCCACTTGCCTGCTGGCATGGGGTGGCCGCTTTTTGGATGACGGGTGGGCTCTGCGAATAGCCCTTTGGCTTTCAGGCATGGCATCCATGAGCCTTTTTCCACTGTATTTCGCACAAACGCAGGAAGTCTCACCCGTCCACACCGGCAAAATCACAGGGTTGATGGGCTTTTTCTGCTGGGGGTACCTTTTTTTCTGCCAAGCTGCCGCAGGCATGTGGATCAGCCATCGAAAGGAAACACTGAAACAAAACCATTCGGTGGCAACTTCCCCTCAAACGGAAAACACCGGCAGGGGAGCAGCCAAAAAGGCTTATTCGGAGACCTTGGGTTTTGCCTGCCTGCCACCCATGTTGGCCTTACTGGGTTTGGCTCTTTGGCCTCGCCAAAGGACAGAAAATCAATTGCCGGGTCCAGGCAAGGAAATGGGCAATTTGTAAACCAGTAATTGCTTGCCTACGCCCGATTTTCCAGGTTTTTCGGTTGTCTCAAACGCGATCTGCGCCCCTTGGGCCAAAAGTTCTTCCTCCTGAGGCAAGGTCAAACGGACATGTTTGCTTTTGCCTTTTTCCAACACCACCCACCTTACGGGAGGATTTGAACGCATTTGGGCCAGGGGCGCATCCTCCAAGAACACCCTACCAGCGTAATAATGCGACCATTGGTAAGGATCGATGACCTCGTCTCCGGGACTTCCGTTGTCGCGAATCCAATGCCCGACAGTCTTGAAGCCACCCCGGTTGAGGTGGAGAGGCTCCAAGGTCAGCCGGCCAGCAACCAAAAGTGCCGACACACCAAACCCCAAATACAACCTGCGGCCCCATTTCTCCCGAATCGAGTGACCAAAAGAATGCCCGGCTCCCCAAAGTCCGGCTCCCCAATGCGCCAATCCACCACCGGCCATTAACAACGCGGGAACCAGGATCAACACAAGGTGCCTGTCGGACACATAACCAAGATTCGCTGCCACCCTAACCAGGGCTGCAAACACCCCGACGGCCACGATGGTTTGAGCCAAACACCCGGCATTTCGCAGAATTTGTTGACGGTACTTCCAAAAAGACGCCAAAGCCGGCACCCAAAAGACAAAGAGCAACCCACGCACGATCATCCCCGTGGTAGCCCAAAGCCCCCACGCCAAACCGGGCGCACCCTCTTTTTGGAAGTCATACCAAGCAGCCCAAAGGGGACCGCTCACGGCCCCTTGGCCCTTTGGAATTTCCAATGCGCCAACAGCCTCCACAGGGTTGGATTGGAGGATGCGTGTGGCGGTTGGCTTGCTAGAAAGACGGCCAATCGTCATCACATACGGCACAGCCAAAGCCATGAAGGATGCCAATAAAATGGCCAAGCCCAGAAACGCTGGCACCCTACCTGGTCGAACCACCCAAATCGCTTTTCCTATTAGAAGGAAACACCCCACAGCCAAGCATGCCAAAAACACCAACCCGCCCTCAGGCCGGGTGAGATAGGCACACCCTGAGAAAACCCCAGCAAGGGCCAAGCGTTTATAGCTCTCCCGACGGATTCCCTCCTGAAAAAACCAGATAGCGGAAAAAGCGAACAAAAGGAAAAGTGCTTCTGATAATCCATCGGGAAACAGCCGGGCCGTGACTGGCAGGAACTGCACTAGGAACACACCCAGGGCGGCTCCAATCGGACTGAAAAGGCCTCTGGCCAATCCATAAAGCGGAAAAGTAAGAATCAAACTGG
>JAFMJU010000532.1 GCA_017853285.1 Gemmataceae bacterium | reverse complement strand
CAAGACCTTCGACTGGATGACGCCGGGCGACTTGGGCCGCGAGATCTTGGAGAAGGGGAACATCGCCGCGGCGATCCTGGCGACCGGATTTCTTCTGGCGGTGGCGATGATTGTGGCGGCGGCATTTTCGTGACCTGGAGTGTGGCGGACCAGAATTAAAGGCATGGGTGACGCCGATGCGATCCTCGACCAAGGTGTTGCTGGTGCTGGGCGGATCTGGAGCCGCCGCGGGGGCCCTGGCGTGGTATTTGTGGGACCCGGCCGGAGGTGCAGGAGGCCCAGGCGGCGCCGGCGGTGGTGCGGGCGCGGGAGGTGGCAGGATGGGGCATGGCATCATGCCCTGGCTGTTCCGCGGAGGGTCATCGGCAGGCGCGGGTCCTTCGGGCGGCGCCATGACCGGGACCACGCACGGCGGCTTTGGCACCACGGCCCACGCGGTTTCCGGCTGAGCCGGCGGGGGCACCATGTGGCGGGAGACTTGTGACCCCCGGCCGGACTGGCGGCAGCGCGTGGAGGCGCAGGGGTTCCTGTTTCACTCGCCTGAAGGGGAACCTTATTGGGATGAGGGGGCCTGCTATCGCTTCAGCGCCGCCGAGGTGGACGAGGTTGAGGCGGCAACGCAGGCGCTGGACCGGATGTGCCTGCAGGCGGTGGAGAGCGTGCTGGCGGAGAACCGGCTGGGGATGTTCGGAATTCCCGAGGCGTTCCACGGGTGGATCCGCGAGAGCTGGGAGACACAGGAGCTGACGGTCTACGGCCGCTTCGACCTGTGCTGGCGGCCGGGGCAGCCGCCCAAACTGCTGGAATACAACGCGGACACGCCGACCTCGCTGGTGGAGGCGGCGGTGATCCAGTGGCACTGGCTGAAGGACACCCGGCCTGAGGCCGACCAGTTCAACTCGATCCATGAGCGGTTGATCGAGGCCTGGGAACGGCTGCGCGGGGAATTCCAGGGTGGCGTTCATTTCGCCAGCGCCGGTGGCAGCGTGGAAGACTTCATGACGGTGAATTACCTGCGGGACACGGCCACGCAAGCCGGGTTGCCGACGGTTCACCTGCCGATGAACGGGATCGGCTGGAACGAGAGGCTGGGGAAATTCCTCGACCCCAAGGGCCACGAGATACGGACAGTCTTCAAGCTGTACCCGTGGGAGTGGATGTTCCACGAGGCCTTTGGCAAACATCTGCCCCGGGCCGCGACGCGCTGGCTGGAGCCGCCGTGGAAGGCGATCTTGTCGAGCAAGGCGCTGCTGGTGGTGTTGTGGGATCTATTCCCGGGCAACGCGCACCTGCTGGAGGCGAGGCTCGCGCCCTTTGGTGAATCGTTCGCTCAGAAGCCGCTGCTGGGGCGCGAGGGGGCCAACATCGCGCTGGTGGCGGGGGGTGAGATTGTCTGCCGGACGGACGGGCCGTACGGGCATCAGCCCTCGGTGTACCAACAGCTTTGCCCGCTGCCGGTGTTTGATGGCAACCACATGCTGGTGGGTAGCTGGATGGTGAACGGAACCGCGTGCGGCATGGGGATCCGCGAGGACGCCGGGCCGGTGACGGGGAACACGAGCCGGTTTGTGCCGCACTGGATGGGGTGAGGGGTGTCGGGGGTGTTCGTGTGGGGATGATAGTCCGGGTTCAATTGGCAATCTTGTTGGTTTGGATGGCGGTGGTGCCAGTCCGGGCGGATGTGGCACCGGCTTCCCCGGAGGAACTGCGGCAGCGGGCGACGCTGATCGTGGAGGGGGTGATTGAGGGGTTGCGGGTTGGAGGGGAACCCTCGGAGTTTGAGCCGGGAATCGGGAACACGGATTGGGGCATTTACCTGACCCTTCGGGTGGATGGGGTGCTGAAGGGGAAAGCGCCAGCGGGGCCCCTGGTGGCACGGTGCTTCCGGGTGCGGCAGCGGCGCAGCCTGGTGGAAAGCCTGACGCCATCGGGTCATCATCCGATCCCGGGTGTGGGGACCCGGGTGACGGCGCATCTGAATGGAGAGGATGGCGCTTGGCGGGTGGTGCTGCCCAACGGTATCCAGGTGGTGGACGGACCTGAATCGGACGCGCCGGAAATACGGGACCTGCTTTCGGGGGGATATGCCTGGTTGTTGCCCGTGGAGTTGTGGGCGTTGGTTGGATTGGCCGCAGGCGGGATATATCTGGGTGGGCGGGTGATGCGGGGGATCCGAAAGCGCAAAGGCCCCACCCGGGTTTGAAGCGCGGGTGGGGTGGTGGGCAGGTGGATTTGCTGGGTTCACCTATGATGGAAAAGGTTGTACGTGGAACAGAGACTAAAGTAGCTAGCGGGAGTACGGAAGATGATGGCGTGGCCGACGATTGTTTCGGGCGGGTTGATGGTGGCGGTGGGGCTGTTCGGGTTTTTGACCTCGGAGCTGCAGCCGGCGCCGAAGACTGCGCTGATTCCCGCGGGGCTGGGGGTGCTGTTGATGGTGTGCGGGGTGCTGGCCTTCCAGGAGAAGCTGCGCAAGCATGTGATGCACGCGGCGGCGATGGTGGGTGTGATCGGGTTGCTGGGAGGGTTTGCGCCACTGATCCGGCAGATCGCCAAGGGAGATGGTTTTGACCCGCTGAAGCGGTCAGCCATAGCCGGGGAATTGACGGTGCTGATCAGCGCGGTGTTCGTGGGGATGTGCGTGAACTCGTTCATCCAGGCGCGGCGGGCGCGGGAGGCTGGGGCGAAGGGGGGGGAGTGAGTTGGATATTGAATTGAGGGTTGCCGGCTGGGGTTATTGCCGGGCGGCCCGCCGCCCGGGGGCCTTTTGCATCCGGTTATGCAAATGAGAATTTTGGGCGCTTGC
>JAFMJU010000531.1 GCA_017853285.1 Gemmataceae bacterium | reverse complement strand
AGCGAAATTTTTCGGGCTCTCGAGCGTAGTCTGATTAGCCAGACTGCTTGAGAAAGGATTGTTTGCCAGATTTATGCCCAGAAAAACAACCGGGCGCCTGTTCGCCGTGGGGGATATCCACGGGTGCGCCCAAGCCCTTCAATCCCTGCTGGAAAACCTGAACCCCGGACCCGCCGACACGGTGGTGGTTCTGGGTGACATGGTGGACCGCGGGCCCGACTCCGCCGAGGTGCTGCGCCAACTGCTGCGCCTGGGTGAGCGCACGCGCCTGGTGACCCTGCTGGGCAACCATGAGGAGATGCTCCTTCAGGTTGCCGACGGCTGGCTTTCCCTGGATGCTTGGACACGCCATGGCGGGGATAAAACCCTCGAATCTTATGGCGTGGATCACCCGTCCCGAATCCCCGCCGAACATTTGGAGTTTTTGCGCGCCGCCAAGACCAGCCACGAGCAGGGAGGACACCTGTTCGCCCATGCTTGCTACCTGCCCCACTGGCCCCTCGCCTACACCCCGAGGGATGTGCTGTTGTGGCAAAGCGCCGACCCCGGCGACCTGAAGCCGCACAGTTCGGGCCAGCCGGTGGTGCTTGGCCACACACCCCAGCCCGACGGCGATATCCTCGACCTGGGTTACGCGGTGTTGATAGACACCGACTGCTGGGCGGGTGGATGGCTCACCGCCCTGGAAGTGGGCGGAGACCGGGTGGTTCAGGCCAATCGCAAGGGGCGGGTGCGCCGCCGGGCGCGGTATGTGCGTGTATGAGGTCCGGTAAAACTCAAACCCCCGCCCGGGACTTTCAGGCGGGGGTTTGAATTGAGGCCAGCGGGACGATGGCCGGCCTGTCTCATCACCGGGGTCGGGGCGACCTGAAAACGGTCACGCCTCCCGGATTTACCAAGCCAGTTTCAGATGGTTTGTTTTTTTCAAAAAAAATCCCCTTCCCTGCCGGGAAGGGGATTTTGATTTGCCGACGGGGCGGTGATTACTTCTTCACCTCGAACTCGGCGTCGATCACATCGTCCCCCGCTCCACCAGCCGAGGCGCCACCCGTCGGGCTGGCGCCAGCGCCGGCATCGCCGGCTCCGGGCGACTGGTGCTGCAGCGCCGCGTTGAAGGCGGCCTGCAGTTCCTGGGTGGCGCGCTTGATGGCCTCAACCTCCTCGGTCTTGGCCTTCTCGCGCACGGTGTTGATCGCCGCCAGCAGCGGAGCCTTGTGCTGCTCGGAGAACTTGGCGTCATTCTCCTTGAGGAACCGCTCCACACGGTGGGCGGTGTTGTCCGCCTCGTTGCGCGCGTCGATCACCTCGAGCTTGCGCTTCTCGTCCGAGGCGTGCGACTCGGCGTCCTTGCGCATGCGCTCCACCTCGTCCTTGCTCAAGCCGGACGAGCCCTTGATCTCGACATGGGCCTCCTTGCCGGTGCCCAAGTCCTTGGCGGTCACCTTCAGGATGCCGTTGGCGTCCAGCGCGAAGGTCACCTCGATCTGCGGCTCGCCCCGCGCGGCCGGGGCGATTCCCTCCAGGTTAAACTCGCCGAGAAGCCGGTTGACCGGGCTCTTGGCCAGTTCGCTCTCACCCTGGTAGACGCTGATGGTCACGGCCGTCTGGTTGTCCGCCGCCGTGGAGAAGACCTGCTTCTTCTCGGTGGGGATGGAGGTGTTACGCTCGATCAACCGGGTCAGGCGGCCGCCCAGGGTCTCCAGGCCCAGCGACAGCGGGGTCACATCCACCAGCAGCACGTCCGACTTGCTGCCGAGCAGCAGTTGGGCGCCCTGGATGGCCGCGCCGATGGCGACCACCTCGTCGGGGTTCACGCCGCGGTGGCCTTCCTTGCCGAACAGCTCCTTCACCAGTTGCTGCACGGCCGGCATGCGGGTCATGCCGCCCACCATCACCACCTCGTTGATCTCCGAGGGCTTCAGCCGGGCGTCCTGCAGGGCCTTCAGCACAGGCCCCTTCAGCTTCTCGATCAGCCCGTGGCAAAGCTGCTCCAGCTTCGACCGGGTGATCGCCAGCATCAGGTGCTTCGGCCCCGAGGCGTCGGCCGTGATGAACGGCAGGTTCACATCGGTGCTGGTCTGCTGGCTCAGGTCCTTCTTGGCGCGCTCGGCGGCCTCTTTCAGCCGCTGCAGTGCCATCTGGTCCTTGCGCAGGTCGATGCCGTGGTCCTTCTTGAACTCCTCGGCGATGTGATCGATGATCACCTGGTCGAAGTCGTCGCCGCCCAGGTGGGTGTCGCCATTGGTCGACTCCACCTTGAACACGCCGTCGCCCACATCGAGCACGCTCACATCGAAGGTGCCGCCGCCCAGATCGAAAACCGCGATCTTCTCGTTGGCCTTCTTGTCCATGCCGTAGGCCAGGCTGGCCGCGGTCGGCTCGTTGATGATGCGCATCCGCTGCTTGGTCTTCTTGCCGGTCTGCGGATCCTCGATCTCCCACTCGGTGTCGAAGCCGGCGATCTGGGCCGCCTCGATGGTGGCTTGCCGCTGGGCATCGTTGAAGTAAGCCGGCACCGTGATCACGGCCTTGCGCACGGTGTGGCCCAGGTAGGCCTCGGCGGCCTCCTTGAGCTTGCGCAGGATCATGGCGGAGATTTCGGGCGGCGTGTAGTTCTTGCCGTCGATGTCCACCTTCACCAGGTCGTCGGGCCCGCCGACGATCTTGTAGGGCACAAGCTTCTCCTCGCCCTCCACCTCCTTGTGGCGGCGGCCCATGAAACGCTTGATGCTGTAGATGGTCCGGCGCGGGTTCGTCACGGCCTGGCGCTTGGCGGGATCACCCACCAGACGGTCGCCCTTGTCCG
>JAFMJU010000530.1 GCA_017853285.1 Gemmataceae bacterium | reverse complement strand
TTCGCGAACCGGGGCGCAAACGGCCCGGCGCCTGAGCCTCATACTTTCGCGGGTCGCGCCAGCCGGCCGGCCCGCAAAAATCCCCCCTGGATCACCGCCTCAAAATTGGCCCGGTTTTCCAGCAGCGACACATCCGCCAGCACATCACCCCGCACCACCAGCAGGTCGGCCAACTTGCCAGGCTGGACGGTGCCAATCTCCTGCTGCCAGCCCAGAATCTCCGCGCCGGTGCGCGTCGCGGCGATCAGCGCCTCGGCCGGCGTGAAACCCACTTCCCGCACGAAAAAGGTGATCTCTTTGGCGTAGTCTCCGTGCGGATTCCATGCGAACCCGTAATCACCGCCAAGGGCGACCGGCCCACCGGCGCGCAGGTAGCGCAATGCGCTGGCCTTTCCCGCGTCCAGGGTTTCCTGGTGGCCGTCAACCACCCGCTGCGACATACCGAACTCAGGTCCCCTCTCGATGCTTGCCTTCTCGAAATAAAGGGCCGGAACCATGGGAACCCGGCGCGCCAGCATCAACTCGATCGCCTCGTCATCGAGGAAAGTCCCGTGCTCCACGGCGTCGTAACCCGCCCGCACCGCGTTTTTGATCCCTTCCGTCGCCCGACAATGCCCCGTCACCTTCAGCCCGTGGTTGTGCGCGGCCCGAACGACCGCCGCCATCTCCTCGGCAGTCATGCACAAGGTGTGGTGATCATTGGTGTCGGGTGCGGCCGCGTCCCCTGTGGGGTAGGTTTTCACCCATTCCACCCCGTCCTTCACCAGTTTCCGCACCGCGGCCCTCGCCTCGTCGGGCCCGTTGACCAGCAACACCAACCCTTCCATGCCGATTTTGCGAAAATCGGGGTTCCAGTCCATCAGGCCACCGGCCCCGCAGATTTCCCGGCCGCTGGCCGCAAGCCGGGGCCCCTGGCACACACCCTCGTTGATGCCCTTCTTCAGCCAGACATCGATGTTGAACAGGCTGCCGCCGGACCGGGCCGAGGTGTACCCGCATTCCAACGCCAGCCGCGCGTTGGAGGCCGCAAGCAGGGTGACATACTCCACCGGGTACTTGATGTCCAAATCTTCGAGCGCCGCCACATTGAAATAGGTCGGGTGGAAATGGGCTTCCACCAAACCCGGCATAACGGTGCACCCGGCGGCCTCAATGCGACAGGCATCCGGCGGGATCTCCATGGGCGGTGCCTTCGCGCCCGCATGGACGATCCGGCCATCCCGAACCACCACCGTGGCGCGCTGAGTGGGTGCGGCACTGGTGGAGTCGAACAGGGTTCCATTCTCGATCACCAGCCAACCGGGGGCGGTCTGCATCTGCATGGGAAAGGATCCAACTCATAGGGTGGATTGGGGTGGATGGCCTGAAGGTAAACCGCATCCCTCAAGCGGTCAAACCGCGGCCCGGACGATTCATCTCCCAAAAAACAACAAGGGGCCCATCGGGGCCCCTTGTCGAACGGTTGGCGGCGGTAGTCCGCCGGCAATTACTTCTGCGCTGCGATCGCCGCGGCCTTCGAGGTTTCGCAGCAAGGCTTCTGGGCCTTCACAGCGGTTTTCTGCTGGCAGCACGAAGCGTCGCCACAGCAGGCCGGGGTACCGCAGCATTCGCCGCTCGCGCAGCAAGCTGCGTCGGCGGCGCAGCAGGCACCGTTGCCGCAGCAGGCCTTGGACTTTGCGGATACCTTGGTGCCAACCTTGGCCTGGCAGCATTCGGAAGCATCGGCCGCGTCGCAGCAGGTGGGTGTCCCGCAGCACTCGCCGGTCGCGCAGCAAGGGGCATCGGGGGCGCAGCAGGCACCATTGCCGCAACAAGCATCAGCCTTTGCGGAAACCTGCATTCCCTCGCAGCACGACGGCTGCGCCGGGCAACTGGCGACCTTGGCCCCGCAGCAACCCGGTTGGTCACCGACATTTTGAAGGTGGTTGAAAGCGATGGTGCCACCGGCAACTGCCAATAACAATCCGGCCAAGGCGAGCAAATTCTTCAGGTTCATGGCAAAACTCCTATCCAAAAAGGGATTATGAAATCACTGTAGTCTGAAAAAGCATGGCAGGGTTGTCGGGCCGGCGCGAATCCTCAACCAATCAAAGGATAGAGGCGCCAGGCCAAGACCGAACCGGTGCCAATTAACAGTTCCACTGGCAAAAAACGACCTGAACCGGCTTGGGAAGCCGGCATGGCGGATGACAGGTTAACCAATTCCCCGCCACCGAGCGGTCAACGCCAAGGCAGAAAACCAAGGGGGGAATCCAAAATTCCACAGTCGATTGGGCGAACCGGCAGGATTCGTGTTGGGTTTGCGTGAGAATCTGGTCGAGGTGCTTGCAGCATGGCCCCTCTCCCTCAGGCCGCACCGGGCTGGATTCACCAGGCTGGGGATCGGTGCAACAACAGCAGGCTGTTTCACTTTCCAGCGAGCCGAAAGCAGCATTCAAGGCGCAACAGGCATGGCGGGGAATCGCCACACCTAGCACCAAGGCAATCAACAGCAGTTGCGCCAAAGCTCTCATACAAAAACCTTATCGACCGTTTTACCCGAAAGTCAATCAAATAATTAAAGTGCAATCATTGAATATCTTGAAAACCATGAAAAACCCAAGTCGGCCACCGTGGATATCCATTGCCTATCTTGCCTGGGGCATCTGGCTGGCTGTTTGGACAGTCGGACTGCTCCGACCTGAACCGATCGCTGTGCGTGATGCTGTTGTGCCCAATGCCTGGGCCTTCTGGGTCTCCAAAATCATGCATGTACTGGGTTATGCGGCACTGGTGAGTTGGCCGGCTTTTCGATGGCGGGCCCATTGGTTCTGGATC
>JAFMJU010000056.1 GCA_017853285.1 Gemmataceae bacterium | reverse complement strand
TGTTCAGCGGGTGAGCCCGCTGGTTTGATCGTCTCAGACATTTTTTTGGGGATCGTTAAAGCGTTGTTGAGAGGTGACTTGGGGGTCCTCTTCCCCTTCAATCCTTGCCAATCCCCTTTTGCCCTCTAACCTACTGAAATGGACCGGTCCCCCCGCTTGTCGCGGGGGGCTAAAAGGGAAGACGGTGCGAATCCGTCGCGGGGCCGCCGCTGTAACCGGATGTGGGGCATTTCAAGCGGTTCACAAACCGCGCCACTGGGAGTGATCCCGGGAAGGCGAGATGCTTTGGATAGCCCGACCGGGCCGTCCACAATTCCGGAAGCCAGAAGACCTGCCCGTCCAATCTTTTCCAGGGTCGCCCCGGCACCGGGTGGCATGGGTCAGATGGCCATTGTTGCCGTCATCCCTTGTCCTTGCTTGCTTGGGCTCCCGACCAGTCGCCCGGAACCGGCGAATCGGAGTGCAGATGTTTTTAGCCTTGCAAATTCCCAAGCAAAGAAGTCGCGGATTCACCCTCATCGAGTTGCTCGTGGTCATCGCGATCATCGCGGTGCTGGTGGGTCTGCTCGTCCCGGCGGTTCAGAAAGTCCGCGAGGCCGCCAATCGCATCCAGTGCGCCAACAATGTAAAACAGTTGGGCCTGGCGGTGGCGAATTACGAGACCAGCCACCTCAAGCTACCCGCCAGTTTCACCACGCCAAGCCCCTCGGTATGGCCTTACACAACCACCTATTGGTTCGGCTCGGTGGATCCCCAAAACCAGGTCAATCCGCTGGAAGGCTCGCTTTCTCCTTACTACGAAGCCAACAACAAGGTTCTCCAATGCCCAAGCCTGCCCTCCGGCCAATTGACCAAGCTCTATAACGGCTTGACGGGTGGATACGGCTACAACCGCTGTCTGGGCACCACCTACTGGGTCTCGCCCAATTGGACCATTCCAAGGGTGGTCACCCGTCGCATGGCCGATTTTCCTGAAACGGGCAATACCTTTGTGTTTGCCGACTCGGCCCTCATCAGCACCTGGCCCAAACCAAACGCGCAGGAATCCTTTGCCTTGGCCGCACCGTACGCCACCGAGGCAGGCACCCCGCAACCCACCACCCATTTCCGGCATGGTTCGGGGCAGGCCAACGTGGTTTTCCTGGATGGCCATGTGGAAGTTCGCTCTGATATCGCCTTCCCGTCCCCCAAAAATTGGAATGCCGAGGCCTCAGCGTTGCGGCAAACCCTCAAAATTGGCTACCTTTCGGCAAGCAACGAGCCCTACGATGGCAAAAAGGGGCCCCAGGAACCTTGAAATGGACCGTGGGGCACCGCCTGAGGTTGAATCATGTCCGCCGGCCCCAGCAGATTTCGTTCGATGCTGAAATCCAAAATCCACCGTGCCCGCGTGACGCACGCCAATGTGGATTACGAGGGCAGCCTGTCAATCGATCCGGTTCTGTTGAAGGCCGCGGACATCCTGCCCGGCGAGGAAGTCCAAGTTTGGAATGTGACCCGCGGCACCCGGTTTTCGACCTATGCCATCGAGGGCCCCGCGGGTATCGGGGAAATGAGTGTCAACGGCGCCGCCGCACACCTTTGCAACCCCAATGACCGCATCATTGTTGCAACGTTTATCTGGATGGAAGAGAACGAAGCCCGAATATTCAAACCCACCATCCTTTTTGTGGACGACCAAAACCGGATCAAACATCTTGGACCAGAAGTGGCCGGCCCACAAACAAGGGTTTAGAAAATCAAATTATTAATCTTTATATAAATTATTATAATCAAATAGCCTAGATTTTCATCTGCAGCCAGAAAACAATGTGGCCGATTGAGAAAATGGAGGAGTTTGGCCGGAGCACTCATGTTTGGGGAGGCCAGCCATGGATTCTCACCATTTCAGTCGTGGTCCTGTCCTTGTTATCTGGGCATTGGCGGTTATCACCTTCACTGGTTTGGTGATCCTCAATCCGGCAAATTTGGTTACCTTGTCTTTGGTTTTGCTCGCCTACGCCGCCATTGCTCGCTGGGTAGACCCCAATCGGAATGACAGGGATCAGGCTTCAAACAAAACCCAAGATCCGGAAACCAATTTGGCTATTCAGGAAAACTCTCCAAAATCCCGGGCTGCCTGAAACCCAACATTTGGATTTTTCTGTCAATCGTTCTTGAAAAACGGCCAAAAAAGCACCAAACAACTCGAAATCCAAGCCCGCTTAATTAAACGAGAAACCCCGGGTTTCCCCGGGGTTTTCGCTGGTTTCAGCCTTTTCTGGCGAGTGGAGCAGAAGGGAGTCGAACCCTCGACCTCAGCATTGCGAACGCTGCGCTCTACCAATTGAGCTACTGCCCCAGAGTATTGGAAATCTAACATCCAAACCATCAATTTTCCAGTCGCCGCCCGGGGTTATTGGATGGTTTGAGTGGGCAGGTCACACTTTCCACAGTCTTATTTTTTTGCACGGACCGAACCCGCAAACTCCCGGCCCTGGAGTCGATCCAGACATTCCGCGGCGCGGGACGGGTTTTTAAGCTGGCTCTCGTATAAGCTGCCTAGGTGGAACAAGGCCTCCGCCAGCTCCGCCTTGTTTCCAGGATATTGCGCCTCAACCCGGATCCATTCCCAAACCGCCTCCTCCGGCTTTTTTTGGGTCATCAGGTAATTCCCCAAAACAACCTGGCAGCCAGCCAAAAATGCCTCATCAGACTGGCCGGCACCCTCTGTTTCCTTTGTGGCCAGCCTGGCCAGGGCCAATCTGGTTTGCCTCAATTTCATGGCATCGAACGGCCCAGCAACCAAGAGGGCCAACTCCAACAGGGCGGCCTTGGCCAGGTCGGCCCCATCAGGGCTCGCCAACTCGGCGGCAACCTCAGCAGCCTTGCCCTCGCGAATCTTGGCGAGTCTGAGTCGGTTTTGAATTTTCGTTTGGCTTTCTACTGGAAGCCCGGCCATGCGCGACCATTTTTCCAGCGTTGCCGTCGTTGGTTGCCCCATCAATTGCTGCTGCTCCACCAGCATCCGTAACGCTTGGACTTCCTCCCAACCGCCCCGGGTCGCGACCACGGCCCGCTCGAGGATGGACACCGCCTCGGGTTGCTTGCCGTTGGCTTTTGCTTCCGCGAACCGCGAAAGCGCGACTTGCCATGCGGCATATCTCGCGACAGGGGCCTCGTTGCCGGCCTTCTCGGCCAGTTTGTCCGCGGCGTCACGGGCCTGTTTGACCTTTTCCGCCATTTGGGGTCCCGAAGCCACCAGCGCCTGACTGATCCGATCCTGCGCGGCGCGAAAATCCACGGCGAGCAGGGTCGGATGCTTGTACTGAACCAACACGATATTCTCGGCTGGAATCACCACCACCTTGTCCCTGGACTTGATCTGGATCCCCGCGGGTCCCTCCTTTTCGATGACCCCAGAAAGGTCCTGCCAGCCAGCGCCCGGGCCCGCTTGGCTGTATCGCACCACATCCTGGGCCCGCGAGGGGGTGGCACCGGCCGCCGCGAGTAAACCGATGACAGCCAGCCCGGCCAATAGGTCCGAACGAAAAAGTTGCATGGCCTACTTCCCCTTCCGGAATTTTTCGCAATTCTCTTTAAATTCCGGACTTTCTGTCGCCAATCTGGTCAAACGACGAATCCAGAAATCCGGGGCCTGCTGGTACCAAGGCCGCTTCTCCAAATCCGCCATCAGGGCCGCCGCCTTCTGGGAAGACTGGGAATCCTTGTTCGCCCGTCCGTATCCCTCATAGGCGATAATCTGCAAAGCCACCGCCTCGGTGTAACGATCCACAATGGAGCGGTCCGCCTGGTTTGGGTTTGGCCCCACTCCCTGGATTTTGGTTTCCAACTGATCCGCGATCGGCTTGACCTTTCGGGTTGCCAGACCGAATTTTTTTTCGGCGATCAGCGCCTGAGTGTCCTCAAGGGCCACATCCAGGCTGCGGACACCCCAACCGCCCGCCTCGGTCGCCTTCGTCAACTGGGCGCGCTCCAACTCCAGTTGCCCGGTCAGACGCAACAATCGCAAATAATTGACCACCAGAACCTGCTTTTCCCTGGCGCCCTGCAGTTCGGTGGGTTTTTCCAACAAGGGCTTGGCCACCGGCTCCAGGATTTTCAAGGCTTTTTCAAATTCGCGGGCCCCATCCTTTCCAGCGCCCCCAACAGTTTCATGGGCGTTCGCCAAAAGACGACGCGTGGCATCCCCGGTCAGGATCGTTTCCGGGACCTTGGCCAAAACGGCGGACAAATGGGCGGCTCTTTCCTCGCGTTGACCATCCATCGGGGATAAGCCGGATGACAGGGCCCTGCGAGACGAGGAAAGCAAAACCCTCGCCAGGTTTTGGCAATCCTCATCCTGGGGGGGTGAACCGGCCAATTCGACGCCGGTCGCCACCACCCGTCCCGACATCTCCGGCCGGTTGACGACCACCGCCGCGGTAAGCGCCTTTTCCAAAAAGCTGGCTACCGTGGGTTTGGCGTTGAGGCTGCTTTTTGCCTTGGCCAAACGGGCAACCCCCTGATCCAGGATATCTGCTTGCGCGGCCGGATCTTTCGCCTCATTGGCGCGGGTCATCGCCAGAACCACGGAATACAGGTCCGCGCGCTGGAACAAGGCGCCGTAGGCGTTGCGGCTTTCGTCATCCAGCCTGGCCCGAACCCCGTCCAATTCGGCCAGCACTCCGGACAAGGCCTGAAAATTCTTCCCGCCGTAATACTCGCTTGCCAATCGAAGGCGCGATTGCAGGAAGTTATCGGTCAATCCCTTGTCAATAACATCCGCCAGGGGTGGGATTTGCTTCAGCAACTCCACAGCCTTCGCGGCTTCAGCCGCCTTGGCCGAAGGGTCGGCGGACATGCCCTCCGCCAACTGGTAGTGGATCAGCGCGGATTGCATCAGGGCCGGGGGCTTCGACCGGGACTCCTTGGGAATCGCGGTCAACACGGGCAAGGCATCGGTATATTTACCGGAACGGATGTGGGCTAATCCGATTTGCAACCGGCAAGTGTTGGCCAATTCCTCTTCAGGCCAGCGTTTGGCAAGGTAATCGGCGAATCGGACCATTGCGGCCGTGGCGTCCTGAAGGCTTTTGCGCGCTGCCTGGCGCTGGGCCGGCTCCACCTTTTGCCCGCCCTTCTCCATGCCGTCCAGGCCGGCGATTTTCCGCCGAGCGTCCTCCATCACTGACAGGTGACTCTGCAGCGCCACGGCACCGGCCATAATGGCCTGCGAGGGGCGGGGATCATTGCGGGCGAAGGCCTCACCTTCCTGGATAGCCTCATCATGCAACCCTAACGCGTTGGCCAGAAAAACCCGGGTGTATTTGGCCTGGTTCAATTCCTCGGAAGAACCAGGTTCCCGGCCCGCGGCCGCAAGCGCCAAAGGAATACCCCGCCGAAGTGCGCCCAGTGCGTTTTCCTGCCGCTTCTGCTCCACATCGCGCCTAGCCGCCGCGTCCTTGGCTTCCGCGACCTCCTCTGCCATCTTCACCAGCTCGTATTGGGCACGGGCCAGGCAGTCGTCAAAGGTCTTCAGGTCCTCCAACTTCCGGTTGAAAACACCCTGATCCTGCATGATCGCGATCTTCAGGCGGCGGGCCTTTTCCGTGTACTCGTTGTCCCCCCGCTCGATGTCGCGGACAAGCCTGCGAATCTGGGCGTAACGGTCATCGCGGAGTCGCTGATTCGCCGGGGTTTTCGCCACCCTACGCAGTTGCTCCACAATCGCCTCCGCAACCAGCATCCGCACATGGCTGGCCTCCGGCGAGTCGGAAAATCGGCGGTAATCGGAAAGCCATGCGAAGCCCAGTTCCTCCACCACCTGTTCCCGGGTCCTGGGATTTTTCTCGGTGGGGTCGAATCCGTCCCTCAGCAGCACCTCCATGTTGAAAACCCGGGCCAGGCGACGGGCCTCGGCATTCTCCGGCCCGAATGCTACCAACAAGGGGCGCAGCTCCTGGCGGGCCTTCTGGGGCTCGCCGTTTTCCCTCGACAGCAAACCCAGGTAGGCGCTGGCGACGGAAGCGTAGGGATTGGCATCTCCCGATGACTTGACCCCCGCCAACAGTTCCTGGGCCTTCCGCACTTCAGCCAACCGGCCATCCGCCTCGCGCTGGGGATTGTGGGTTCGCGCCGAGTCGAAATGGCTAAGGGCCACCTCCAAATCCCCGCGCGCCATCAAGGGTGCCAGGCGATCCGCCAAACCGGTTTCCTGCGGAACCGCCTGAATTGCCACCCTGGCCTGGGCAAGCGCATCGGTCAGTTTTTTTCCGCTTTCGGCCAAAGCCTTTCGGGCCTTGGATTTTTCCGCCTGGGCCGCCGCGTTTTCAGGCGGCAGGGGAACCAGGGGCAGCACATGTGACAATTGGGCCCTGGCCAGTTGCATTTCCACCCGCGCCAACCAGACTTTTGCCTCCGCGGCCTGCACGGCTGTGGGCTGGCTTGCCAGCACTTTCTCCAAAGCCTGGCGAGCCTGGCGCCGCTGCCGTTCCCGAAAGATCGGATCCGACTCGATTGCCGCCTGGTCAACAAGAACTCGGGCCTGCTCGAAGGCGATCTGGGAGGATTGAGCCGGATGGTCCTTGGACAACTTTTCCAACAGGGCCAAAGCCGTGTCAAAATCGCGGATGCCGCGCAGGCTCCGGACCAGGGCGAGATCCCGTTCAAGAAGAATGGCTTCTGGGGCGCGTTGGGCCTGGCCCCTAGCGTTCCCGTGGAAATCCAACCCAAAGCCTGCCACCGCCAGGGCCATGGAGGCCTTGATTACCCGGCCCCTGAATCCGCGGACCCACTGATTCACAGCCATGTCAACTCCCGCGACTTGGTGGAGCAATAGAGTCCCATTTATCCAATATTAACGGGCGTCCGGGGAAAGCAATTTCCCCAATCGTGAAAAATACCCGGTGGGGGCAGCCTTGGCGCCATTTGCCCTGTTGTCCGGCTCGGCGTCGCGCCGGGCGGCGGATCGGGCCGTCCACGCCCTATCCTCCGCGAGCATGGCGGGAGATTCACCCCCCTGTTTCAGGGCCAACCGGCGGGTGATCAGAAGGATCTCCCCGCGGATTTCAGCCTCGGCGGAGCCCGCCGCGGCTGACCCTAATGGCTGCGCCAGGGCACCCACGCTGGCGGCAGGCCATCCAGCCTCCTCACCCAGCCGTGCCAACCGGAGGAGACTGCCCGCAAGGGGAGGCCTCGAGGCCGCGGCCTGCACGGCCAAATCAACTATTTCCTTGGAATCCTTGGACGGGGGTAACTGCCCGAGGGTCACAGCCACACGGGCACGGAATTTATCAACCTGGTCCCCATCGGAACGCCCTGCCACGGCCAATGCTTCTGTAGTGTTACCCAGGAGGGCCTTGCCCCAGGCCATTCCCCACAGCTCGGCATCATGCTTTGCCTCATTCCATGGCCCGGGGTAGGATTCCCCCGAAGCCACGGCAAGGGCGACACCCGACTCCGGAACCACGGCCTTTTGGTCGATTTTCCGCACAATCTCCTGGGCCAATTGCTTGGCCTGGCCAAGGGCCTCCTGGTCTGATTTTTGTTTGCCTTCCCGCAGCATGGCCAGGCCCGCGACACCCAACCCTTCCAGGGGCATGTTCATCCGTTCGCGGTTACGCCCCTCCTGGGTGGGCGACATCCCGCTGAAAATCTGTTTAGCCAGTGTGGCAGCCCGCTGGGATTGACCATCCTTCACCAACGCCTGGCATACCTGGTTCCAGGCGTCCAACTGAAACTCCGGGTCACCAATCCGGCCGATCGATTCCCGGAGCAGCCTGTGGCCATCATCCGAGGGAAGCCGCTTGGGGTCGGCGCCCCCTTTTTGCTTGCTGCCAACCCGTTGCGCGATCGAAACCGCCAGTTGCCCCAAGACCAAATCCTTGGCGGCGGATTGGGAGGCTTCCTGGGCGGCCCGGAGTGCCGCGGAATAATGTTTGAGGGCCTTTTCCGGTTGGGAATCGACTGTGGCACCCAACAGGGCGTCGGCCCCCCCGATCTCAAGAGCCGCCAGCAGCACCTTGTTCTTCGAAAACTCGCTATCCTTGGCGGCTTCGGCCAGCAGGCTTTCAACCGCCTGGACTTCCAGTTTCGCCGCGCGACGACCCATGAATTGCATCGCCACCAGACCGGCGATCAACAGGATGAGCCCAACCAGCGCGAAGGTCTTCAGACGGGTGGCTAATGGAACTTTTTTCACCGGGCGCACCGGAAGGGCGTTCGCCTCCTCCAGGGCCTCCCGGCTCACACCCTTCGAACCGGCACCGTCCCAGGCCCCCTCCGGCCCTTTTTCCACATCCAGCTTGATGGCGGAGGCCATCTTGTTTTTCGCACGCCAGTCGGCGGGGTCTGCCACCTTGGGAACCGGCACCTGCACAATGCGCGAGCAGGAGGGGCATGGTTGCCGCTTCCCGGCAAGGTCGGCCGTCACTTCGATGGGTTCAGAGCAAAAATCGCAGTCAAATTTAATCAGTGTCTGCCGGGCGGCTTCACGCTGCTTCCGCTCATCCGCAAGCAAATCCTCGATGGCCTGGTCTGCGGATTCGGGTTTGGCCTGGGCGGCCCCCTTGGAAACTGACTGCCCGGCTCGCTGAACCGCGGCCTGGAGCGGGTCGGCTGGATTGGCCGGAACCTGGCCGATGGTTTTACAGGAGGGACAGGCCACCCGTTTGCCGGCCAAATTGTCCGGTGCCTTGAAGGTCTTGGCGCAGGACGCGCAAGTGAATTGGACCATCCCCGGAACTCCTAGCTACAGTCACCCGCCGGGGCGACCAGCCCCGGGAACCGGGAATCTGGTCACCTCGACATGGGAAGCCGCACCCTATGGCCCTGCCCCCCGGATTCCACGCGCTTTTCAGCGCCCAGATTTCCCTTCAGGGCCTCTTCCTGTTCCCAAATGGCAACCTCTTCCATCAGGGCGTCCACCATCTCCTCTTCCTTGACATGACGGACAATCTCACCGCGCTTGAAAATGACCCCTTTGCCTTTGCCAGCGGCAATGCCCAAATCGGCCTCCCGGGCCTCGCCCGGGCCGTTCACCACGCACCCGAGGATCGATATTTTCACCGGTGTGCGCTTTCCGGCCAGGCGTTTTTCCACCTGCGCGATGATCCCCTCGAGATCAATTTCAAGCCGGCCACAAGTGGGGCAGGCAATCAGTTCCGGCCGGCGAACCCGGCGACGGGTCGCCTGCAAGATGTCATAGGCGGCAGCAACCTCGGGAACTGGATCACCCAGCAGGCTGATCCTCATCGTGTCCCCGATTCCATCAACCAGAAGGGGTGCCAGCCCGCAGGCCGACTTCACAATGGCGTAGGGAGGCTTGCCCGCCTCGGTAATGCCGATATGTGTCGGGTAATCCGCCTGCTTGGCATACAGTCGATACGATTCGATCGCGGTCAAAGTGTCACTGGACTTCAGTGACACAATCATCGAGTGGTACCCCTCGGACTCGGCGATCTCGATATACCGCAGGGCGCTTTCCACCATCGCGGGCGGGCACGGGTATCCATACTTTTCAACCAGGTCCTTTTCCAGGCTGCCGGCATTCACACCGATCCGCATCGGCAAGCCGCGGTCCCTGGCCTTGCGCACCACCTGCCTAAACTTATCCAAGCCACCGATGTTGCCCGGATTGATCCGAATCTTGTCCACAGGATGATCCATGGCCTGAAGGGCCATCTTGTGGTCGAAATGGATGTCGCAAATCAGCGGGATGCGGATCTGCTTTTTGATCTCGGTCAGGGCGGCGGCGTCCTCCGCCTTAGGAACCGTCACACGGACCAGTTCACACCCGGCTTCTTGCAACCGGTGGATCTGCTCCACCACTTCGGCCACCTGGTAGGTGTCAGGGGTGGTCATCGACTGGACCCGGACAGGGTTCTCCCCACCGATGCCCACTCCACCCACTTCCACCACGCGGGTTTTGTGACGGTGGAATCCGGATTCGATCGGCCCGTTTGGCGTGGATCCTTCCATGAAAATCTCGACCTTCCCCGCCTCGCTGGCGGATGCGTCAACGGTTTAATTGAACCCAATCGATTCTAGGGTAATCCTTTACCGCCGGATTAGGGAACTGACTATCTATTTTTATCAGGATCACAGGCACAAGCAACGGGCCGGAAAGTGAAGCCCGAAGGGCGTTTGCATTCATCTGTCCCAAAAAATGTGAAAGGCGGCACCGCCAGGTGCCGCCTTTCACGGATAGCGTCGCCGATTACAGGTCCAAAGGCTTGACCGAGGGATCGAAAAACTGGTCCAGGGCCCGTTTGTTGGCGTTACCAGATTGGAATCCCTGCATGAAATATTTCAAGCGCTGGGAAGCTGTCCCGTGGTTGAAACTTTCAGGGTTCACCCAACCGCGGGCATTCTTTTGCAAACGGTCATCGCCAATCGCCTGGGCGGTACGGATCGCCTCCTCGATATCACCTTTTTCCAAAATCCCGCGTTTCTTCTCCACATGGTGCCAGCAAGCCCCAGCCAAATAATCCGCTTGTAATTCCAGACGGATACCCGAGTTTTCCCCCTCTTTTTTGCGGTACTGATCGAGAAGGCTGTTGTAACCCAGCAGGTTTTGGGCATGGTGCCCCACCTCATGGGCGATCACATAGGCCCTCGAAAAGTCGGCCGAAGACCCCTTTAATTTGTCCCGCAGTTCATCAAAAAAGGTGGGATCCAGAAACACCTTCTTGCTTGCCGGGCAATAAAAGGGCCCCACCGCGGAAGGGGCCAGGCCGCACCCACCGCTGTCCACCCGATCGGAAAACAGGACAAGCGTCGGCTTTTCCCAGCGCTGGCCCATCCGCCCGAAAATCTCTTCCCAGGCCTCGTCGGTGAACCCCATGACAGCCTCGGCGAATTTCAGGTTGGCATCATTGGGATTGACCGGCGCCCCGCCGCCAGCAGGCGCGGCTTTGGGCAGCACCATGGGGGTGATGTTGTCCGCCAACCGCTTTGCCTTGCCTAGGTCGCCGGTCAGATAAAACAAGATCCCCATGATGATGAGGCCCATCAGGCCCCCACCCGCCGCCATCGGCATCGACTTGCCCCGGCGATCCTCAACATTTCCCTTCGCGCCACTGTCTTCCCAACGCATCGCACCTTCCTCCACAAGGACCGCAACACCGTTACATTCTCTGCCAGTAACACAGGGCCGGGCGATTGCTCGGGATCATCATAAACCAATAGGAGCCCGAAGAATCGATCCCGGCCAAGGCAGCGGAAATCCCTGACCGGATGGCCTCAAACCGCCAAAACCCGGGATCTTCCCCTGCAAGCCTGGATCTTTTCGAAATATCCTGTTCAAAAAACGATGACCGCGTCATTTGCCGATGCAGAACCGCGAGAAAACCCGGCCCAACAGGTCATCAGAATAAACCGTCCCCAGAAGGGCCCCCAATTCATCCACCGCGGCCCGCACCTCCATGGAAACCAATTCCACCGGGTCCTCCTCAAGGACCAATCCATGCGCCGCCCGCAAATGTTCAACCAGTTTTTCCAGGTGTTCCTTGGCCCGGGCCAAATGGGGGGCCACCTCGCGGGCGCCGCGTTTCACGGCCTCATTTTCCACCCTTGCGAGCAAATCCTCGATGCCTTCCCCGGTCAAGGCGCTCACCAGCAGCGAATCGCCAGCAATTTTCTCAAAGTCTTGGGTTCTCAGGTCGGCCCGTGTTTGGACCAAAAGGAACGGCACATCCGCTTTGTGCTCAAAATCCCGGTATTCCCGCTCCAATTCAGAATCAGCCAGATCCGCAGGCTTGCACATCAGAACCAGGTCGGCCCGCCCACTCTCCGCCCGCCCCAACTCCTGGGCTTGCCCGCCGATCAGGTCGGCCGTCTGCTGCCAACCGGCCGTGTCGATCCATTCCACCCGGGCCCCCTTGGGTAAGATGCCTGGTCTCGAAAGCCAATCCCGCGTGGTTCCAGGGCGGTCGGAGACTATCGCGGCCTCGGTCTCCAACAGGCCCGCCAAACGATTGAACAGGGTGCTTTTTCCCGCGTTGGGAACCCCAACCAGGGCAACCCGAAACGCGGAATGCAATTGGGCGCGCCCTTGCATTTTCTTCGCCAGCAACGCGGCCCTGGCCATCAGGCCCGAGAGCCTTTTCAGCGATTCTTCCTGGGGAATTTGCGCGATATCCTCATCCGCGAAATCCAGCCCCGCCTCCACATCGGCCAGAAAATCCAGCAGTTCTTCCCTCAACCGGGCCATCGGTTCACTGATGCCACCGGCGTGCTGGTCCAACGCGTCTGCCAATTGCTCGGCGCTTTTTGCATGGGTCAGGCCCAAAAGGGCTTCCGCCCGCACCAAATCCACCCGACCCGCCAAAAACGCCCGCAACGTGAATTCGCCGGGCCCTGCCCCACGTGCCCCCAGGCTGTGGAGGGTCGCCAAAACAGCCTCCACACCGGGAACGGAACCAAGGCAATGGATTTCGACAGCCTCCTGCCCCGTATACCCGGTTCCATGGCGCCACATGCGGGCCATGGCGGGTATGGATTCGGTGGGAAGCCAGCCATTCGGGAGGAACTGTCCCCAGGTCCAACGGGTGGTGAGCCCGGCCGAATTGGTCCCCGGACCGGAGCACCAAACCTTCGAAACAGCAGCA
>JAFMJU010000055.1 GCA_017853285.1 Gemmataceae bacterium | reverse complement strand
GGTGGCATTCCTGTCGGCACTTTGGCCATTGGCAAGGCGGGTGCCACCAATGCCGGTCTTTTGGCCGGGGAAATCCTTGGGATCGGCAATCCCAAATACCGTGAGGCGGTGCGTCAATTCCGCGAAGTTCGCACCGCGGAGGTGCTGGCCGACACAGACCCCCGAGGCCCGAGGTCGGCATGACTTCAGGTCTGACCAAAGAATGCGTGGTGGGGATTGTGGGAGGGGGCCAACTAGGCCGGATGCTGGCGTTGGCCGCTGCTCCCTTGGGTGTGAATTGCCGGGCTTTGGAACCGGCCGATTGTCCCCCGGCGTCCATCGCCGCAAAATGTCTGCAAGCACCTTTTGATGACGCCCGCAGGGCCATGGAATGGGCCTCGGACCTGGATGTTGTCACCTACGAGTTTGAAAACATCCCTGCTGATACTCTGGACGCAATAACGGGGGCGGTTCCTGTCCGCCCATCGCCTGAGTCGTTGCGTGTGAGTTGCGACAGGGTGCTGGAAAAGCAGCTTTTCGGCAGTTTGGGGATTCCAACCACCCGGTGGATGGCCGTTTCTTCCCGGGAAGATTTGGCCCGGGCGATGCATACGATTGGGTTGCCTTTTGTCCTGAAAACACGCCGTTTTGGCTACGACGGCAAGGGGCAGGCTGTTGTCCGCACCGAAAACGGCATTGAGAAGGCTTGGGCGGAGCTGGGGGATGCTGCCTCCAAAGTTGGCCTGCTTGCTGAGGAATTGGTTCCTTTCACCAGCGAGGTTTCCCAGGTTTCGGTGCGTGGTCTTGGCGGTGAGATTCGCCACTATCCGCTGACGCGGAATGTGCACCGTGAGGGGATTCTTAGGTTCAGTGCGCCACTGGGAGGTTCAACAGCTTCCCCAAGCCTTGTTGAATTGGCCCAAAAAGCTGCCGCCCAGATCCTTGGGCGTTTGAATCATGTTGGCGTTTTGGCTGTGGAATTCTTTGAACACTCCGGGCGCCTGATCGCTAACGAAATCGCACCCAGGGTCCATAATTCCGGGCATTGGACCCAAAACGGGGCGGAGTCTTGTCAGTTTGAGAACCACCTTCGGGCGGTACTGGGATGGCCTTTGGGGGGCACCGGGACACTAGGGTTTTCTTGCATGGTCAACCTGATCGGATCAGTTCCCCCGGTCGCTGACATTTTGGCGGTGGAAGGGGCCCACCTGCACCTCTACGGTAAGGAACCGCGCACAGGCAGGAAATTGGGCCACGTCAATTTGAGGACCCGTTGCCCCGAAAAATTCAGGGAAGGGATTCGGAACCTGGCTGCCCTGGTGCCGGGTGAGGATGTCAATCACTGGCTTGCCCAGGTTGAATCCGATTGAGGATGGCATTGCTTAACCGGGTCATGGCCCGGTTCCAATCGAACTCGGCTGGAATTCTGGTCATTCCGGCCTTACCCCATTGTTGGTCGAAGTCCGCATCGCTTTGAACCCTTTTAAGAACGGATGCCAGTTCCCCAATGTCACCAGGGGCTACTTTCCACCCATCCACACCGTGCCGGATCAGTTCGCCCGGGCCTCCCGCGTCGTACACGATGACCCCTTTGCCCACGCTCCAGGCCTCCATGAGGCAGAGGCTCCAGCTATCGACAAAACTAGGCAGGCAGAACAGGTCGATCCCCGCGTAAAAATCTTTTTTTTGTTCCAGTGACAGGTGACTTGTCACTCGCAGCCAGGGGGCATTTCCCATTTTTTTCAATTGACTATCCACAAGCGGAGTGCGTTCCCCGGCCAATACCAGTGTGGGCCCTTCTGATGATCCGACTCGCCATCGGGCTTCCAGCAAATCCAATGTTCCCTTGTCCTTGCTGAGTGTGGCCATGTGGCCGATAACCTTGGCGTCCGATGAAATGCCCAGACCCTGACGAAACAAGGAACGGTTGCCTCCGGTCACATCGGTCGGGGGTAAACCCAATCCGGCGACAGCGATGGATAGGGGAGAAACGCCAAGGTTTGAGAGTTCGTTTTTTTCCCAAAATGTCAGGGCAATCACCCGATCAGCCTGGCTGAGAATCCGCCTGATCCAAGGCTTTCGGAACGCCGCGCGAATGGGGCATTTTGGATCTCGCGGATTGCCCGGGTGGAGGAGGGGGACGGCAACCAGGGGAATGCGGAGCTTTTTGGCAAACCGAAAGGCACTTGCCCAAATGCTTCCGTGGGGAAGCGCCCAGACAACCACAGTCTCGGGGATGAAATCGCCTGTCCAAGGCCCCGAACCAAGACCCGGGCAAATGGGACTGTACCAGTTCAGCCAGGGTTTCAGGGCGCTGGGGGCCAATCGTTGGGTGATGCCCAGCAGAAACCTTTGGAAAGGGAGGCGGTGACACCGGTGCCGCCTGACCCAAATTCCGTCCAGGCATGTGAAGCCGGGTTGGAGGGTTTCAGAAAATAACTGGTGAAATGCGCCGGGGGCGAAGGCGTTGGTGGTCTCCACCCGTACCCGGTGGCCCGATTCCAACATCCGCGCGCAAACCTGCTGGGCAACAAACTCGGCTCCACCCGGGGCCGGAGGAAAACGATGGATGAAATGGATCAGGTTGGCCATGGATTCCACGCCGTTGGGCTCACCTCGCCCTGCTGCCCACCCGCCCGTAGGATACGAAAGGCGAAGCCCCAAGGGCTTGATATTCCGTTCGTTCAATTCCTGCAGGCATTTTCAGGCGAATCTCCATGCTACGCGTTTCCCGTCTCGCATCATCCGTGATTCCTTCAGCCACCCTTGCGGCGGCGGCGCGGGCTAAGCAGCTGCAGGCTCAGGGCATCAAAATACATGATTTCAGCTTGGGCGAACCTGATTTTCCCACCCCGACCCCGATTCGTGAATCAGCCCTGAAGGCGATCGAGGGTGGGAAAACCAAGTACACCCCTGCCTCCGGCACCATGGACCTGAGGAACGCCGTGGCCAATCTTTACAAGGGCATGGGCTTGGGGGTCGCGCCGGATGAGGTGTTGATCAGCAACGGGGCCAAGCATTCCCTGCATAACGCGATGGCCGCCACTTTGGACCCGGGAGACGAGGTTCTGATTCCCACCCCCTACTGGGTCAGCTACTCCGATCTGGTTTCCATGACGGGAGCTGTCCCGGTTCTGCTGCCAACCTCTTTGGACGAGGGGTTCCGGCTGCCGGCCGCACGCCTGGCCAGTGCAGTCACAGCCAGGACACGCATGGTGTTGCTCAATTCTCCCAGTAATCCCACTGGGGCGGTGTATGGCCGGGCCGAGTTGGAATCGATCGCCAAAGTGGTTCTGGATCACGATTTATCTGTCATCAGCGACGAGATCTACGAGCGGCTGGTTTACGATGGCAGCGAATCCACTTGCTTTGCCACGCTCTATCCAGATTTGCCCAAACGGACCATCACGATCAGCGGCGTGAGTAAAACCTACTCAATGACCGGCTGGAGAATTGGTTGGGCTGTTGGGCCAAAGCCGATCATCGCGGCGATGGGCAACATCCAAAGCCAGGAAACCAGTTGCCCTTCCAGTGTCAGCCAGGCCGCGGCAGTCACCGCCATCACGATGGACCAGACCTGTGTCGAGGAGATGCGCAAGGAATTCCAGGCTCGTCGCGACCATGTGGTTGCCCGGCTCAACCGGATGCCCGGCCTGCGTTGCCCCGTCCCCGGCGGGGCTTTCTATGCCTTCTTTGATGTCCAGGGTGCCCTTGGGCGGGAAATCGCCGGCCGAAAGATCGCGACTGACCAGGATTTTTGTGACGGCGCACTCAACGAAGGGCATGTATGCCTTGTGCCCGGATCGGCTTTCGGTGCTCCGGGGCATGCCCGGCTTAGCTTCGCGGCAGGTTTGAAGGAGTTGGATCTGGGGTTGGATGCCCTGGAAGCATGGCTTCGCTCCTGATTTGGTCGTGATCGATTTCTGAAAGGGCCGCCATGGAAACCTTGCTCATCAACGAGGAAGAGGTGGTCCGCCTCCTTTCCATGGATCGTGCCATCAATGCGGTGGAGGGGGCCTTCAAAAAGCTGGGTTTGGAGGAGGCCTCCAATATCCCCAGAGCCAGGGCGGTCACTGACCATGCCCAAATCCACCTGATGGGTGCCTCCCACAAGACCGCCTCGGCGATGGGGGCCAAAATCTACGCCACCAGTCGCAAACACCCGGCACAATTTTTTGTCACGTTGTTCGATGGCAAGAATGCCCGTTTGCTGGCCCTGCTGCAGGCGGATCATCTTGGCCGGATCCGGACAGGGGCCGCCTCCGCCGTTGCAACCCGATTGCTTGCCCGTTCCGATGCCGAATCTTTGGGGGTGTTGGGTGCTGGCAGGCAGGCCAAAACCCAAATACAGGCTATTTCCCTGGTTCGCTCACTTCGGCTGGTCAGGTTGTGGAGCAGGTCGATGGATCGCGCCTCCGCCCTTGCCGCCGAACTGAAACAAGAAGGATTTTCCCCGCCGATCGAGGTTCAGGCCCAACCCCTCGACGCGGTGAGGGGGATGGACATCCTGGTCACCGCCACATCGGCAACCGATCCGTTTGTGGAGGCGGATTGGCTGGAACCTGGTCAGCATATCAATGCCATCGGTTCCAATTATCTGGGCAGGGCGGAACTTCAACCCAAAGCGGTTTGCAGATGCGACCTGATCGTGGTCGATCACCGGGATCAGGCGAAGTTGGAATCGGGCGACTTGGAAAAGCCCCTTGAGGACAAGTTGATCCATTGGGCCGCCATTCGGGATTTGGGTCCCTTGATGGTGGGCCGGTATCCCGGAAGGGAAAACCCGCACCAAATCACCTTGTTCAAGTCGAATGGCCTGGCAATCCAGGATGTCGCCTGCGCCAAGGTGGTGCACGACCTTGCCCGGGATCAGGGCCTGGGCAAGGTGGTTTCCTGGTGAACTATCCTTAGCGGTTCCAGGTGGCCAGCAGGTTGGAGTAATCGTCCGTCCAAAGGCCGACCGAGGGTTTGGTTTCGGGGGTGGTCCATGGAGCCGGCGCCCCAGCTTTTTGGGTCACTCCGGCCAGCATGAGGGCCATGGCGGAAAAACCTCCTCCCGGTTGCGCCATCACATCCGGATTTTCCAGGAACCTGCTCTGGACAATGGCCATCAGGCGAATGTCATCGTTTTTGTCGCTCACCAAAATTTCCTGAACCCTCTTGTCCAATATGGCGTTCTCTTTCGCCTTGAATTCGGGCGTCTTGACTTCGGGCTTGCCCAACTCCGCAATTTTGGCCTTCACTTCTTCCTCGCCGCCCGCCTGATTCCGCAGGGCATCCTGGGAATAAGCCAGACCGCGACCTGTGCCCGGAGTCAGGCTTGCGAACGAGGGGAGGCCCAAAAGCCCCAAGTGGATGTTCTTTACCATTTCCGGGAGCATTTTTTCCGAATCAAGCGGGGCCATGGCCTCCTTGGATTTGGAAAGGGCCACCCAGCTTGAGGCGGTTTTGCCCGACCAGTTCTCGCGGTTGTCGCTGTTGTAGCGGATTTCAAGATTCTCATTCTTTGCAAGGTTGGCCAGCACCGGCACCAAATCGAGGTATCGATTTGAGACATGGAAGGCAACGATCCCTTGAGGGGTCAACTTGTTGATGTAGATGCGCAAGGCTTCCAGGGTGATCAGATGCACCGGGATGGCGTCCGAGCTGAAGGCGTCCACTACGATCAGGTCGTAATGGCCGTCAGGTTCGTTCGCCATCCGAATGCGGGCATCCCCCATGCGGATATCCAGTTTCGCTCCGCGTTTCTTGGCACTGGCCACATACCCGAAGTAGAGGTTGGCGCCATCGAAACTGAAGGACCTCACCATCGGGTCGATGTCAAAAAAGGTCATTTCCTGGTCGGGTTTGGCATAGGCCGCCATGCTGCCCGTGCCCAATCCGATGACTCCCAGACGGGGCAACCGCTCGATTGGCTTGCCATCCGCCCCTGTATCCTTCACCCTCCCGTCAAAGCATTGCTTCACGATCTGCCCGATGGGGCCTGAGCGGTGGTAGTAGGTCAGCGGCTCATCCATCCAGCCGCTTTCCATGAATTGCATGCCGTGCAGGGTGGTGCCGTGCTCAAGCCTTCGCGCGGCCATCCCGTCCTCCATGCGGCTTTCCACTTGAAGGACCCCGAAAAACCCTCGGCGCTGCGTGATCATTCCTGAATCGTGCGAGTGGTAGAGCGTGGAGGCGAGGATGACGGCTCCCGCACCCAGGGCAAGGCGCACGGGCCTGTCCACGAAGGTGAAGCAGATGATCAGTGGCACACCCAAGGCGAGGATAGACTGCACCTGGCTGAAGGAGAGGCCGAATTTGTCCGCGATCTTGGTTTTCAGGCTGGTGAATAGCATGTCGGAAAAGGTGCCGGTCAGCAGTCCCAGCACCAGAACCCCGATGCACAACGGGAGCATCATGTCCATCATGGTCGCGAACTGCAGTTGGCCCGAAAGGTGTGAGACAACAAGCCACGCCAGGATGCCTGCCACCACCGCCCCGAACAGGTAATACTCGCTCCAGATGGAATAACTGGGGATTTCAACATCCAGGCTTCGCAGCCAAAACAGGATCAGGCTACCTATCAGGGACAGGAGAACCAGTCCCCATTCGGCCCGCCGGGTTCCCGCCGTCTCAGCCACCTGGGTGCCTGTCGCGGAGCATAGGGCGCAAGCCGCTAGGAGCGCGATCGGGTATTCGGCCAGTCCGTAGAAGGCCAATGGGGCGACCAGCCCGTTGAAAATTCCACCCAAAACTCCCCCCGCCGACATCCAGAGGTAGAACTCGGTCAGGTATTTGGGGGCGGGCCTTTCACGGGCTAGCAGGCCGTGGCAGGCCATGGCCGCCACAAAAAGGACCAGCAGGTGAACCCCGATCGACAGCAAGATGTTCGGGGGCCTGATTCCCGTGACCAACATGAAAATCAGGAGCATGGCGGTCAGCGGCAACAGGATGTTGAATGCCGAAACCACGAAGGAGGGCATCCTCGAAAACACCAGGATGAAGCTAAGCAAATACAGGGCCAAGGGGGGGATCCAAAGCAGCGGGATGGCCGCGATGTCCGTGGTCATGTAAGTGGTTGCACCCAGCATCAGGCTGCTCGGCACTGCGGCCAGCATCACCCAACGCAGGCGTTGGCCCCAGGTGAGTTCGGGGGTTTCCGTATCCGGGGTGGCTTGGGTTTCAACCGAAGGTGACTCGTCGTTGGATGCCGCGAACCGCAGCATGGTGTATCCGCAGGTGGTGGTGAGGACGGCAAGGAGCGAGAAACCGGCAAGCCAGACCCATCGCTGCATTTCCAGGGTGAGGTTCGGCTCCACAACGAACGGGTACCCGACAAGGGCCAGCATGCTCCCGAGGTTGCTGGCGGCATACAGGAAGTAAGGGTCCTGCGCCTGGGGATGGGGGGTTTTGGAAAACCATCGTTGGATTAGTGGGGCGCTGGTGCTCACCGCGAAAAACGGCAAGCCGGCGGCAATCAGCAATACCTCCAGAAGCCAGGCGATTGGATTGCGCTCGGTGGGTGGCGGGAGAATGCCTTTTGCCAATGGCTCGATGTCAAAGCGAAATAGCAGCAGAACCAAAAGCGCCAGGCCAAGAACCGCCATATGCACCTTGACTTGCATTTGCGGGGAGAGCCGGCTGGTGGACCAGTGGGAATAGGAATAGCCGGCCAACAGAAGTGCCTGGAAAAAAAGCATGCAGGTGTTCCAGACCGCTGGCGTCCCCCCCAGATAGGGCAGGAGAATTTTGCCAACCATGGGCTGGACAAGAAACAGGATGGTCGCCGAGGTGAAGATCGTTGCGGCGAAAATGGGAAGGATGGTGCCGTTTTCCGTTGGGGAGGAAATGGCGGGCGAGGATGAATTCCGCGTGTTTTTGGCCATGATTGTCTTACTCTTTGCCCCAATTCAGGATTTTCACGATGTTGGAATAGTTGTCGGTCCAAACGCCCAAGCGGGGATTGGGAGTGCCTTCCTGCCAGGATTCAACCCATTCTCCGTTGTCATTGGTTTCAAACGGTTGGCTCGTTCCGGCCAGTCGATCCAGGGCCTTCCCATTCCTGCTGATGACCACCCATGAGGTCCCGTATTTGTCTTGGCCCGGAACCACCTGGCCCCTTTGGATGAGGATGCGCCAATTTTCGGAGCGGGCGAGGTTTGACAGGACAGGCTCGAAATCCAGGTAACGGTTCGCGATGTTCACCACCACCATTCCGTCTTCTTCCAATTTGTCGAAATAAACCTGGAAAGCCTCGCGGGTCAAAAGATGGACTGGAACCGAATCTGAGGCGAAGGCGTCCATGAACAGGATGTCGAACTTGCCCTCGGTGGTGTCATGTTTCTCGATCCCCTTGCGACCATCCCCCAGTTTCACTTCAACCTGGGCGCCGCGATTGCGGGCGTCAGTCAGGTAGGTGAAATACTGGTCCGTTTGGCTTGCGTAGCGGACCATGGCCGGATCGATCTCAAAAAGGGTCAGGGACCAGTCTTTTTCCGCGTAACTGGCCAGGGTGCCGGTGCCCACGCCAAGGACGGCCACACGGGGAGGGCGATTTTTTTCCTTGGATCGCTTGGTTAATTCCTGGAATATTTGGCCGATGGCGCCGGAACGCTGGAAGTAGGTGATAGGATCCCTTCTCAACTCGGGTGGATCGATGATCTGCATCCCGTGGTTCGTGGTGCCGTGTAGCATCCGGTGGTAACGGCGGGGTTGCGGGATGAAGGTTCCGCTCAGGGGCTCAAAGTAGTGATGCGTGTAACGGATATCCTCAATCCGGAACGCGCCGAAAAAATTCCGTTCCTGAACCAGGGGAGGGGATTGCAGCGCGGGTTCCAGTAAACGGAATAGGGTTCCTGTCAATCCGCCTGAAGGGAGGGATTGGCGAACCCTGTCCAATGGAATGAACGCCTGAACCGCGAGGGCGGCCGCCAAAACCATACCGGTGATGAACACCACACTTTGAACGGCCAACAGGGCGGGCCGCCATTGGGTGGCCACCTTGAAACCCGGAATGATCAGGCAGGCAAGGGTGGCCACCAGGGGATATTCGACAAAACGGTTGAAGATCAGCGGGGCGACCACGGTGTTGAAAAGACCACCCAAAACGCCCCCCATGGACATGGCAAGATAAAATCCGGTGAGAAATCTGGGAGTTGGGCGGGACTTCGCCAGTTCCCCATGGCAAACCATGCAAACTGAAAACAACAACGCCAAATGAAGGAGGATAGCCTCCAACTCGCTGACCATCATTTTTTCACGGATATTGGGGAGGCAAACCACCAGCACAAGAAATAATGGCAATAGGAGAATCATCAGCGCGTGTTGGCGGTTTGGGCTTCGCCCTAGGAAAACGGTGCCTAGGGAAATCCCCAAAAAGAGAACAACTTCCGCGACATTCAATCTTGCGGGCACCGACGCTGATTTTGCCAAACGCTGCAGCAAGTCAACCAGACTGTGGGCATGGAATACATCGCCGAATCCCGAAACCGCCAGACAAGCCAGAAGGGGCAGGCCAAGCAGGGCAGTCAAATATACCCATCCGGGAATCTGTGAAAAAACCAGGATAAAACTCAACAGGTAAAGCGCCAAAGGCAGAATCCACAACAGCGGCATGGGGGCGATGTCAGTGGTGAGGTGGGTCGTTGTGCCGATCATCAGGCTGCTGGGGATGAAAGCCAGGGCCACCCAACCGAGTTGGGTTCCAAATGTGGGGGCCACTGTTCCGGCAATTTCCGCTTTTTCATCCTCTGCTTGAACTTCCACCAGGTTTTTCTCCGCCAGCCGGGCGCAAAGAAAAACCAGTGCCACGAAGACCAAATACCCAATGATCCACCCCAGGCCTTGCTGTCCGATGGTGAGGCCCGGTTCCAAAACCAGCGGGTAGCACAACAGGGTGAGCATGCTGCCCAGGTTGCTTGCCGCGTATAGGAAGTAGGGGTCTTTGGCTTGGGAGTGGTTGGTTCCGGAAAACCACCGTTGCAGCAGGGGGGCGGTGGTGCTGACCGCGAAGAATGGCAGACCGGCGCTCAAAAGCAGGACAGCCAAGAGCCACGGAATCGGGTTGGATTCTGTTGGTGTTGGCAATACGGACCGGGTCAACGGTTCGATTTGAAAACGCAGGATTGCCAAAGGGACAAGACCTGCGATGAGGAGAATGGAATGAATTCGGACTTGGGTCCTGCGGGGTAAACGGGAAAGCAGGTGGGCATAGGAGTACCCCCCAAGCAAAAGAGCCTGGAAAAACACCATGCAGGTGTTCCACACCGCCGGTGTTCCACCCAGATAGGGAAGAAGAATCTTCCCGACCATTGGCTGAACCCAAAAAAGCAGCAAGGCGCTTTGGAACAGCGTGAATGTGAATGTGCCGAGAAGGAACCATCCCACCGTTCAGGTATCCTGATGGTTAAGCGTGAAGGACCTGACTGCCCAATCTGGCCTTGGATCAGTATGCGGAAAATCCCTATGCTTGGCCAAAGGTGGAATGGATTAGGGTGATAAGGCTTTTTATAGACTTTGTTTTAATTTGGAGATTTTAGATATGGGCGCCAACTGGGCTGGAGCAATCCGGAAGAAAAAGCTACGCCGGACTCGCAAAGAGCAAAAGCGGTTGATGGCAAAGGGCTGTTGCTCTGGCGAAAAAACCTGCGAAGGGGCCAAAAAGGCCTGATCTTTGAGACCGCCCTAACCAAAGGGCTTTCTTCAAAAGACGAGATTGCCCCGCCGATCCCGGCGGGGTTAATCTTTTGGTATCTGGCGAACAGGCGCGGTTGGGCAGGATGCCCGGGCCTTTGGCCGATCCCCTTGGGGTTCTAGGCATGGATGGCCTGGGCTCAAAAGATTTTGTTCTCTTTGGGGACAGGGTTCCCTTGGAAAGGGAACTTTCCAATCACCCCGATAAGGAATCCCGTGCGATTCCTGAGCAGGATCATCCCAAGCTCAGTGTGGTTTTGGTCAACTACCGGCAGTGGGATCAAACTGCCCTGTTAACCAGACGCCTTTCCCAGGGGCGCTTGGTTCGTTCCGGTTTGGCTGAGGTGGTGATTGTTGACAACCACTCTGGCCCTCACAGAAAAATCAGGGAATTGCGAAGAAAAGAAGGCGTATCCATCCGCAGGTGGGGGGCCAACCAGGGGTTTGCCCGGGCAGTGAACGAAGGGGTTCGCCTTAGTCGGGGAGAGTGGGTCCTACTGCTCAATCCGGACATGACCGCACTACCGGGGTTTTTGGAGGCTGCCCTTTCAGCCGCAGAGCGTTTGGCCGGCGAGGAACCCCGCGCCGGGATTGTCGGATTGGGGCTGTTAAATCCAGAGGGAACCCAGCAGCGTTCAACCGGCCCGTTTCCAACCTTGTTTGGCACGCTTTGGCGGCGATTCTTGCCCAGATCATCCCGCAAATACCACATGGGCACCCAAGGGAGGAAAACGGTTCCCTGGACAAGCGGGTGCTGCATCATGGTTCGACGGTCCTGCCTGGAGGATTTGGGCGGACTGGATGGCGATTTTTTCCTGTATTACGAGGATGTCGATCTGTGCCTGAGGGCCTGGAAGGCCGGTTGGCAGGTTTGGCATGAGCCCGCCGTTTGCCTGACCCATCATTCGCCCCTGCATCGGCGAAGGGTTCCCCAGCATTTACAAACCGTCACCAGGCACGCCCTGATGCTTTTCGCCCACAAGCATTGGCCTGCTTGGCAGAAACGGATCCTTTTGTGGATCATTCGGGCTGAATCCTGGGCCCAGTCAGCCGTTACCAGGGATCCGGGCCGCCGCGCTGGTCTGGCCGACCGCCTCAGGATTTGCAGCCTCATTTCCGCAGGAAAAATCCAGGAATCCCGCAGGGCGCTGGAAGCATTGCTTTCCGCATCACCTAGCCCTTACCTGCGCGAGGATACCCGTGCCGCCTGAAAACCGTGAAGGCGGCCGCTTTTCCACCGCGGACCTGGCGGTGGTGATCCCTTCGCACAGCCAGGTTGCCAGCCTCGAAACCTGTCTAAAATCCTTGCGAGAGAGCGGTGGAAACCCGGCTCGAATCATTGTGGTGGACGATGGTTCGGTCGATGCGGCGGTTTCCCGTTGCGCCGGCGCTTTTGGCGGGGTTTGTGTGCTCCGCAATGAACAGCCGATTGGATTTGCCCGGGCCGCCAACTTGGGAATGAAATGTGCCGATAGCCCCGTAATTCAGTTACTGAATGACGACGCTCGTGTGACCGAAGGTTGGGCCGACAAAGCCCTGGTCGCTTTCAGGGACCCCCGAGTTGGGGCGGTTGCCCCGTTGGTTATGGTCGATGGCGGAAGCTCCGGCGAATTGGATAGTGCCGGTGACAGGTTTACCCTGGCTGGAATCGTCGGAAAAAGGGGGCACGGTAGGCCCAGCCGGGGGACTGAGTCCAGGACCGGGCGCTGGGTGTTGGGAGCCAGCGCCTCCAGCGCGTTTTATCGCCGCGCGGCTTTGGAGCAGGTCGGCTTTTTGGACGAGTCTTTCGGGGCTTATTTCGAGGATGTGGACCTTTCGCTCCGACTGAACAGGGCCGGGTGGCGGGTCTGGCATGAGCCTTCGAGCTTGGTCTATCACCGCGTTTCCTAAGCTATGGTCGCAGTCCCAAGCCCGAGGTGTTGCGGATGCAATCCCGCAACGAGGAGC
>JAFMJU010000529.1 GCA_017853285.1 Gemmataceae bacterium | reverse complement strand
CACTCCTGGAAGATCATATTTGGAGGCAGGTAGGTTTTGGCGGTGGAAGTCGGGTGATGAACTTTGAAAGTATTCACCCAAAAACAAAGCCCTGCCGGATTTGGCAGGGCTTTGTGGATCCTGAGGAGGGTTGGCAAATCAACCGGCGGTTTCAGTTGCAGTGGACTGCTTGGTTTGTTGACGCCTGCGACGCCACCAGGCGCCACCGCCGCCGCAGGCGGCGGGGATACAGACAAGAAGCAGGGAGCGGGCCCGAATTCTCAATCCCTAAGGTTTTCCGCGTTAATCCAGCGCCAGCGGGCCTTGGTGAGTGTGAGTTTGCCGCCCCAGGGGGACGCCGTGACCGGGTTCAAGGTCACCACCTGGCCGGGCAGGGCGCGGCTGCTGAAGCGCCAGGCGGTTTCGCCCGGAGGAAGGCTGACCGGGGTTTTCTCCAGGCCATTCTGGCGGAAGACCAGCCAGCGCGGCAACTTGCCCACCATGGGCAGCCAGCCCCAGCGACTTTGGGTGTAATATTCTACCTCCAGGCTGAGGATTTTGCCCGCCTGGCCGGGGGGCAGGGTGATGGTGCCGGAATCATCGGGCAGGGATTCGCCCTGCCAGTCTCCCGGTTGTTTCCAGTCGGGTTGCCTGCGCAGGATCTGATGGCTGGAGGTGGCGCGGCGCGTGGTGTAATTGAGATAAACCAGTTCGTAGAAAGGCCAGTTGCTGTCGCGCACCCAGTTTTCATAGGAGAACTGGCTGAGGCCGGGGATGATCACCACCTCGGGTTTGCACTCGGTGAATCTGGCGGTGTACCGGTCGCGCCTGGGGCCCAGCGCGTGGATGATGTAATCACAGTCGGGATGAAGGACTCCCAGGGTGGTCTCGGGCAGACCGGCGAAGGTGGACCAGATATTTCCCTGGCGCGAACCGGGGTCCGGCAGGGCTTGCTCGACCTCTTCGAGGACTTGGTCGAGATCCTGGCGTAGTCGGGGGGACAGGGTGCCGCCGGGAAGATTTCCAACGGCCATGACCAGGTTTTTCAGGCCGCTTGCCACCTTGGGCAATTTGAGGGCGCCCTCGTACCGGTGGCGGGTGGGCCAGAAGAACAGGGCCGCCAGCAGCAGGGCGGGCAGCGCCGCCCCGACTATGGTTCCCGCCTGGCTGGATTGGCTTGCCAGCAACCTGGACGCTTTCCAACCGAGAACGATCAGGATGATGAGGAGCGACCGGCGCAGGGTGGTGATGTAGACGGGGTTGAGGACTCCCATCAGGGCATAGGTGCTGATGCAACCGAAAATGAGGAGTGCCAGCATGACATGGGGAGTGATGGACCCGGGGGATCGGGCCCTCCATGCCAACAAGGCAACCGCGGCAACCACTGCCACCAGGAGGGTGGTGCGGACATATTCAATGGCAAAGAATTGCTGGAAGCTGTGGATGAAAGGGTTGGGTGGCACACCGAAATACCAGAACTGGTCTGCGGGCACGATGGCCAGGTTGAACCGGACGAAATCCGTGAGCGCCGGGAGGCCTCCAAGCAGCAGCAATGGCAGGCCCAAACCGCAGAAAATCGCAACCGGGGCGATGAGCAGGCCCTGGAGGGCTTCGGCCCGGCCGGCAGCACCCAGGCAAGCCAGCAGGGTGACCGCCAAGGATGCAAGGCATGCGGCCAAGCCCAATTCGGTGCCCAGCAGCAGGGACAGGCCGAGCAGTAGTCCGGCGGTGGCCGCGCGCCATTTTGGCCGCAGGGGGGAGAGCGCGGCGGCGGCGGCCAACACGGGCATAATGCCACGCAACCCGTACAGGCTGTTGTCGCATTCCGCCAGTTGCCACATATCCCAGGCGTCGCTTGCCATCACGGCCAGGGCCCACGGGACCACAGCTTGCCGCAGGGAGCGGGTCCAGGCCCAGAAAACGGCGAGGTAGGCCGCATGGAATCCGACGATGCTGACCAGGTGCCTGGCCAATTCGGAGGCATGGATGGTTCGGCCGCCCAGCCAGTGCAGGGGATAATGGAGCGCCGGAATGGCAGGGCCATGGAAGAAGGAGAACCCGGTACCGACTGTCTCCCCATGGTCCATGCGGACCAGGGGATTGTGCATTTGAAATGGGCCATCGTTGGCGGGGCCGTCGAATGGATACAGTTGGTTGCCAGCCAGCGCCAAACGATAGAGGAAGTGCCAAGTCAGATAGATGATGGAAGCAGCCAGGGCCCACCGGCCCGGTAAAACAGGCGCCTGGCTATTTGCCGTATTGGGGGCGAGGGTGGGAGTAGGTGCCGGGTGCATGGAGTTATTCTGCAAAAAGGCCGGGCACCTTGGCAGGTCATCCCCGGCTGTTACAGTAAAAGAGCGGTAAATTGCCCGGGGACGCCCCGGCCAACCGTTTGGCTCCGCCAAGGGGCCTGGAAGGAACTGGAACGCGGCGAGGCGCCGGGAGGGGACCCACGCAAAGGGCAGTTGTGAATCTGGTCAGGCCGGAAGGAGCAGCCATAAGCAGCAAGCCCTTGTGCAGTGGATTATCCTCTTCCGGCGCCACGCCGCGGAACCGATCCCAATCGGTCTCCGCACCGGGTGGTGCCGCGGGAGGCTCAGGTGGCGAAGGCCCGATCCAAGGAAAAAAGTCAGGAAGCTGACCCCGCGAATTCCGGGGCGATTCCCGAACCGGTGACCAGTTCCGGCGCATCCTACACCGTTTTGGCCCGGCGCTACCGCCCTCAGGATTTCTCCACACTGGTGGGCCAAGACGCGGTTTCACGCGCGCTGGGCAACGCCATCCGGTCTGGCCGTATCGCCCATGCCTACCTGTTCACCGGGCCAAGGGGTGTGGGGAAGACCTCC